>CAZZCF010000011.1:0-60640 GCA_964652955.1 uncultured Leptospirales bacterium | reverse complement strand
TCATCAACAGAAACCTCAATAACGTATTCCGGGCCATACTCGAGTCCGATCACCTTATTGTCGAGATGGAGATTGATCATGGTGTCTACGAAAACATCGATGAACCTGGTGGGAAGTCGCCAGAATTTAATCTCACTCCATGAACGGAGGTCTGTGATCCACGTTGTCCGCCGGACGCTGTTGCTCAGAACCGACTCACCGACAAAGACGGGATCGTGTTCCTGCGAGACGATAACGCAGTGCCGCCATCGATGACTGTATCTGATGTTCGATTCGCGGTAACCGCCGTAGTAATATTTATTGTCGTAGGAGAAGAGCACCATGGCGTCAACGCCATGTTTCTCCAGTGATTTTTTTGCATTTGCAATCCTGAGATCGAATTCATCTTTCGGGATATGGGGGATAAAATCATCCTCGTCTACGGAATCCTGCCAAGTCATGCCCTTCTGCAGAAGCTGATGATCCCGCGAGCTCTCTTGTTCTGACATTCTCAGTACCTCCTTATTTATCTGATATCGGTGCCCCCGGTGTATAAAGCGATACGATGAGAGAAAACCTCTTAGCTGCTGTAACGTACAAATAGTGGGAAAACCGTTTTGATCTGCTCACTGTATACGCTTCGGTGTATTTATCAATGAAAAAAATTCATATTATACTGTTCGCGGAAACGACGAAGTGAGGAGGGGACTTTTTCATTGCCGGGGCGAAAAGTTATTGTATTTTATGCCGTTTTGTTTCGAATATACTCTATCGATTGCCGAAAGGCGGTTTGCCCGAAAAGAGGCTCAGGAGTGGTTTTCGAGAACCATTTCATTGCAGAACTATTTTTGAGATAAAAGGATATCCTCTCTTATGCGAAAGAAGACGAATGTGTTCATAACAGTTTTATGCTGTATCGGTGTTTCTGTGCTGGCTGTTGTATCAGGGTATGCCGAATCGGTTTTCTTAAAAGATGGATCAATCGTTGAAGGGGATGTGATACAAGAAACCGATACCGAGATTACCGTGAAAAAGGCGAACGGAATAAAAGTTCAAATACCCCGTCAGTTTGTACTCAGAAGGGTAGAGACAGATAAATATAAAAATAAGGTCCGCATTCACCGAAAAGATGGCACCGTGCTATCGGGCTTTATCGTTCTCGAGAATCCGGAGAGTTACACCGTGCGAAAGGATGTCGATAAAATTGATGAGATCGTGGTTAGCAGAGAGGAGGTCAGTCGCATTGAAGTGGAAGGCGCACCGACTGAATCGTCGGTAAAAGAGCGAATCTATTCTCCGAAGCGGGCAGCAGCAATTTCTCTGATACCCTTCAGAAGTGGGAGTTCTTTAACCGGAGATGGATATACCTCGCTGGGAGCCACGTTCTGCGTGGTGAAAACCGGTGCGCTGGTTATTCCCTTATCTTTTTTCATTCTGGCAAGCGGATTCGGTTCTACTGATAGCGGTGATAATGGCGATCAGAACACGGGTAATGCAGATATCTATGAAAATAAAATGTATGTGAACATGGTTATCGCCTCATTCGCTCTATGGATTTGTGCGACAGCCGCTGATGTCATTTACTCCTATCATCATGTTCGTAAATATAATGAGAGAAAGCAGTCCTCTATTCGTTCAGATGATGTTTCAATTATCCTCTCGCCGCGATTCAATTCCCAGAGCGATTTCCTCAGCACAAGCAGTATCGCCTGCGATGGCTTGAACATATCGTTCAGATACCGTTTCTAGTCAACCGCTTCTTCGTTGGGGGGCTCTGTTCACATATCGCTTCAGGCGCGCCGTATGAATTTGCTTGTGATTATGTCTTGACTATTTTTACTGATTCACATATCTTCACTTCCTGTTACGCGTGCCCAATCAACCTGTATTGTAATCTACGGGGTTTCTAAAGACTCTTAATATGATGCCCCCGGGACAGCTTTTTTTCGCTGGCATGCGCGACGTCGTATCGCTGTGGGCGGCTCAATAAGTAAAACACTTTTCATTTCATCGGTTTCGCAGGTTGAAAAGAGTTTTTGAGGTGCCCATAATGTTGATTTGAATTTTGATATGTTGTATAACTCACGATAACGCTCAATTTCGAATTTGTTGGAAGTTAACCTATGGAAATAATCAGGTCGGTTGTTTACACGCTCGCGGAATATGTTTGGTCGTTTCCTGAGAATATGGGGATTTCGTTTCCCCCCCTTCTGGTGCTCCTCCTGCTGGGTACCGGTTTATTTTACACCCTTCGGTTAGGGTTCATACAGCTGCGCAAGCTGGGACACAGCTTCAGTGCAATTACTGGTAAGTTTGATGATCCCGATGATGAGGGTGATATTCATCACTTTCAGGCGCTTACCTCGGCTCTCTCCGCGACTGTTGGGATAGGCAATATCGCCGGCGTCGCGACTGCGATACACTATGGCGGCCCCGGCGCGCTTTTCTGGATGTGGATTACCGCACTGTTTGGCATGAGCCTCAAGTTCGCTGAGTGCACCCTTGCCCATCACTATCGCAACATCAATCCTGATGGTTCTGCATCGGGCGGCCCCATGTACTATATCGAAAAGGGGCTGGGGAAGCGGTGGAAATGGCTGGCGGTCACCTTTGCGCTCTGCGCGGTGTTCTCGTCGCTCGGCCAGGGGAATTCAATTCAATCCTTCACCATGGCTGATCAGCTTAAGACCGATCTCGCGCTGCCGACCTATATCACCGGGCTCTTCTCGGCCACGGTGGTCGGGCTGGTCATCATCGGCGGCATACGAAGAATCGGGAAGGTCACGAGCAGACTGGTTCCCGCCATGGCGCTCATCTATCTCATCGGGGGACTGGCCGTTCTCATTCTCAACTATGATCAAGTACCATCGGCTATCGCCGAGATATTTACTTCAGCATTTAGCACAAAGGCTGAAATTGGCGGGTTCGCCGGTTCGACATGGCTGTTTCTTATGACCTGGGGGGTGAAGCGGGGGCTCTTCTCCAATGAATCCGGTCAGGGGAGTGCTCCCATCGCTCATGCGGCAGCAAAGACCAGGGAGCCGGTGCGCGAGGGAACTGTTGCGCTCATGGAACCCTTTCTCGATACCCTTATTATCTGCACCATTACCGGTTTAATCATCGTGACCACCGGTGTATGGCATGAGAAGAAGGCAGGCATGGCCTCCGCTTTCATCAGGCAGGAGGCAATTAGCATCATCAGGGCAGATGCTGAAGTAGGGGTAAATGGCGTTATCAGGAGTGAGGATCTCTTCGAGGGGGAATTTCAGGTCGTCGAAGGCAGCGCAGTGGGTGTTCGCTTTGTGAGGAATCACAGTGTTGTTGAAGGAGCGGCACGAGAGGGTGATGAGTGGATAATCTCGGGAACGCCTGTTATCGCATTAAGTTTTCAGGATGTCGATCATTACAAACCGTTTAGTGGAACGGTGAGGGTAGCTGACGGCATTCCGTCTTTTGTCGGTAAAGAGGGATCGGCAATCTCGAATGAAAACGTATATCTGGTCGGTTCCTTTTCGCAGAACGGTTCTCCCCTCACAAGCTGGGCATTCAATGTCGGTTTACGATCACTCCTGGGGGATTTCGGTTATCTCATCGTTACCTGCGGCGTCTTTCTCTTTGCTATATCTACGGCAATCAGCTGGTCCTACTATGGTGACAGGGCAACGGAGTACCTTTTCGGAAGCAGGTGGGTAATGCCCTATCGCATTATGTACTGTATTGTTCACTTCATCGGTGCTGTGGTCTCTCTTGAAATTGTGTGGGCATTCGGTGATTTCGCTCTGGGACTCATGGCCTTCCCCAATCTGATTGCAATTCTCGTTTTATCCGGAAAAGTCGTCTCCTTAACCAGAGATTATTTTCGTCGACATTAGTATGTTTTCAGTTGTTTCCCTCCGGCTCATTACCCACTGGTTATTTGCCCGGGATGCAGTCGATAGTGTCCCGGTGAGTGGCCCCTTCAGTGAAATATGAATAGGGCGCGGGCGTTGCCGGGAGCCATGTTCAGGAGAGCCTGAGAGTGACATTCGCCGCCGGGCGAATGCAATCATGCTCTAAAATCAATCCGCTGAAGCAATCAGAGAATCGGCGAGGAGCTTGCCGAGGCGCTTCATATGCCTGATGACCTCTTCCTCGCTTCTTCCGGGATATTTGCGAAAGGTGATGAGTATTCCATTCAGTGCTGCGAAGAAGTAGTGTGAAAAGAGCCTGATCTCTTCGCGGTACTTCATCTGTTTCAGGGTGGCATCGAAAACGGCAAGGAGCTGTCGCACGATATCGTTTATCTTCTCAACCGATTCAGGATTCAGATTGCCGTAGAGCATGAAAAAGGCCATCATCCTGAAATAGGCATCGTGGGTGGTGAAGTAGTCAATAAAGATATTGATAACCTCTTCAACCTTCAGTGACTCATCTTTTTGTATAGTCCGATTGAGCTCTTCAATGAGCGCAACGGCATCTCTGAGTGCGGCCTCGATGAAGAGGGACTCCTGATTGGGGAAATAGGTGTAAATCGATGATGTTGCCATGCCGGCTTCCTCGGCTATTTCGCTCATGCTCACTTTGTCGAAGGGTTTTGTCGCGAAAACTCGCTCTGCGGCATCCATGATAAGATTTCTCCGTACTCCACGCTCCTGTTCCCTGAGCTTGTTTAAGGTATTCTTCTCCTTCATCTGTTTTCAATGCCTCTTGTTTCGGTTGAGAATGAACAGGATTCTTCCTGTATTCAAAGGGAGTTCATATTTTTCAAACTCACTCTATTATCGACTTCTCAAAGGATGAAAAGCTTAACAGGTATGCAGGGAGAGTTCAAAAAAGATATTGGCCCCTCGTAAAGTAAATGTGATAGGAGAGTGCAAAAAAAAGCAAGAAAAAATGAAAAATATTTGACAATCCGAATGATATTCGACATATTGATAGTTATTCGGAGAGGAGGCTCAAGATGAACTTAACAGCAGAAGATATAAAGAGCAAGCTCGTCATTAAAGCGGTTCGAAATGTTCGTCGCGGCTATGAGGTGGACCAGTCACGCCAGATGTACCGGCCCGGAATAACGCTTGATATTCAGCGATCCCGACTTTTGACCGAGGCCTACAGGCAAACGGAGGGCGAACCGATGATCCTGCGGCGGGCAAAGGCGCTTCAGAGGATTCTCACGGGGATGGACATCTACATTCAGGACTGGGAGCGAATTGTCGGAAATAATGTTTCGGCACCCGAGGGCCTGTATTTCGGTATCGATATGAACTGGCGCTCTGTCAAGCGGGTGGTCAGCGGAGAAGAGGGAGAATCGCTTCTCGATGAGGAGGGGCGTCAGGAGCTCTCGGAGCTCGTTGAATACTGGAAGGGAAGATGCATGAGTGATATTCATCAGAAGTACTTCACGGGCGATGAGCTGAAATACTGGCGCTTTGAGGGTACTTTCCTCTGGACACACTGGTCCGAGCTGGGCATTCCCGATTATGAGAAGATATTCCGCGTCGGTCTCAGAGGGATCATAGAAGAGGCGACGGAGCGGCTTGCAGCGATTGATCGTGAGGTTCCTCCCGATTACATCGATCAGAAAGATTTCCTCCAGTCGGTAATCATCGCCCTCGAAGGGGTCATCGCATTCGCCCGGCGCTATGCGGCACTGGCACGGGAGAGGGCCGCAGCCGCTTCGAATCCGCAGGACCGGAAGAGGCTGGAGACGATTGCCGGTACCTGTGAACGCGTTCCGGAATATCCTCCCCGAAGCCTCCTCGAGGCGCTACAGTCATTCTTCTTCATTCATATTGTACGATATCTTGAGTACTCAACGCTCGGCATCGGCGTTCGCTTCGACAAGGTGTTCGGCCCCTACTATGAGCGGGATTTGCAGAAGGGGAGGATCAGCCGTGAAGAAACGCTTGAGCTCCTGCAGCTGCTGTGGGTAAAATTTCATGAGCTGGGTCTCGTCTATTCCCCACTGTTGACGGCGGTGTACGGCGGCGTGGCCTCCCTGCAGGCGATAACGCTCGGCGGCATTGATGAGGAGGGAAGGGATGTCAGCAACGAGCTCAGTTATCTTGTTCTCGAGACTGCCGAGAGTATGAAGACGCTGGAGCCGAGCATCGCCTTCAGGTATCATGATGGTACTCCTGATGAGATCCTCTCGAAGGTAACCGATGTTATTGCGACCGGTATCGGCTATCCGTCGCTCTTCAACGATAAGTCAATTCTTCCGCTCCTGGATGCGTGGAAGGTTCCGCTCAAGGACGCACGGGATTATGCGATAACCGGCTGCGTGTATCTCGAGCTCCCGGGCAAGAATATCGCACGTCGTGCATATGGCGGCATCGTCCTGCCGAAGTGCCTCTGGTGGGCTCTTCATCAGGGGGTGAATCCGGAAACGGGAGAGCAGTGGGGAGCGCGTACTCCCGATCCGCGGACATTTACCTCGGTCGATGATATCATGGACGCGTATCTGGAGCAGGTTCGCTTCTTCTTCGGGAAGCTCAATAAGATAGAGAACATATCCCGCACCCTCTACGAACGGTATCTGCCCAGGCCCTTTTATTCGGCGCTCCTCGACGGGTGTATTGAAAAGGGCCAGGACTGCAGAAAGTGGGCCTATCCTTCGAGTGTTCATGATATCTGTATCATCATCGGGCCAACCAATGTGGCGGATTCCATTGCAGCCGTGAAGAAGGTCGTTTTCGAAGATAAGAAAGTCAGCATGGATGAGCTCCTGCAGGCGATGGATAAGAACTGGGAGGGGTATGATGATATCAGGCAGTTGATGCTCAGGGCGCCCAAGTACGGAAATGATGACGATTATGTTGATGATATCGCCGTCGACGTGCATCACCGCACGGCAGCGGTGATGGCAGAGTTTACCGATCGCTTCGGCAATCCCTGTCGTGGTGATGGAAGCGGCGTCTCCGCCACCTATGGGATTGCGTTTACCACACCGGCAACGCCCGATGGACGCAAGGATGCAGAAGCTTTTGCCGATGCAACACTCTCACCGATGATGAACATGGATCGGAAGGGTCCAACGGCGGTGCTCAAATCGGCATCGAAGATAGATACGACGAAGACCTACAATCATCTGCTCAATCAGAAATTTAATCCCGAGCAGCTGAAGGGGCATTCAAAGGAAGTATTCAAAAGCTATATCAGATCCTGGGGTGACCTGGGTGTCAGTCATGTTCAGTTTAATATTGTTGATAAGGAAACACTCCGTGATGCCCAACAGAATCCCGAGAAGCATCAGAATCTCATCGTACGGGTAGCGGGTTACAGCGCCTACTTTGTGGATCTCAGCGGTGGCCTGCAGGATGCGATTATTGCAAGGTCGGAGCAGCACTTCGGCTAAATCAATATCGATGAGAAGTATATATATATCGGAATACCGGGGATGATGAGCTCAACGCCGATGATGGGTTGTGGAATATCTTCGAATCGAAGAAGTGACAGTCGTGCTTTGCCGGTCGAACAACACCGGTGAAGATGATCGGAACCATGTTTTCACAGCAGTATACCGGGAGCAAAACCTTTCATTGCATCTAAACAGAGTCAGCACAGCGAGGTGATTCTGACGATGGTGGTAATCGGAGCATCAAGTGAATCTTTCAATACGAGGAGGTATTCATGAGCTACAGGATTAATATGTATGAGAACATGTCATATCTGCGAACTGAACCGGAATGGGGAGCGCGCCCGGTACCGCCGGCACCCGAGGTGAATTTCTACGATCTCATAAGGGAATCCGTCTTCCGGTTTCCCCTGAAGACGGCGCTCGTCTTCTTTGATAGAAAGATAACCTATCGTGAAATGGATGAGCTGTCTGATCGGTTCGCGGCAGCACTGTCTGAAATGGGAGTACAGAAAGGGGACAGGGTAGCGGTGATATTGCCCTTGAGCGCACAGGCCGTTATCGCATTTCATGCTATCATTAAAATTGGTGCGATATCGGTGCCCTGCAATGTTATGTTCAAACAGGATGAATTTATCTATATTTTAAATGATTCGGGAGCGAACACGGTTATCTGCCTCGATCTTCTCTGCCCCGTAATAGAGCAGATTAAGTGTAAAACAGGGCTGCGGCAGGTAATCAGTGTTCACCTCAAGGACTTCTCGGGACCGGATGCCTGGATTCCGCTGCTGGTGCAGAACGAGAAACAGCCCGTGCCCGGGGCGATTGATATGATGGAGCTTCTGGAGAGTACGCCGCCGCGACCGCCGAAGGTGGATATCAATGCACGGGAGGATACGGCTCTCATCATTTACACGGCGGGAACGACCGGCCCTCCCAAGGGGGTAATGTTGACCCATTACAGTATGGTCAACGCGCTCCTCGCACAGTGCCATACCGTCGGCATTGAGCATAACGATGTTAATCTCCAGATTCTTCCGATGTTTCATATCGGAGGTTATTATCTGATGTTGCATCCCGATCTCTATCAGGGAGCAACAACGGTCTTAATGCCTCTTTTCGATCCGACCGAATATCTCAAGGCTTTTGAACGATATCAGGTGAACACCCTGCTGGGAATTCCGACCGTATTTGTTGCGCTGCTGAATCATCCCGATATCAAAAAATACGATTTCAGCAACTTGAGAATCTGTATCGCCGCCGGTGCCCCGGTTCCCGGAGAGCTGCAGAAGAACTGGTATGAAACCACCAGGGTGGAGCTGAGCCAGGGATGGGGAATGACGGAGTGTAATGCCGGCGCGATAGTGAATCTTCCGAATAAGGTTAATCCCGATTCCATTGGCGTACCGATATTTGGTGAGGTGAAGATCATCGATCCTGAAACCGGTGAGATGCTTCCGAGGGGTGAAACCGGCGAAATACTGTTCCGCGGCCCACAGGGCGCGAAGGGATACTGGGACAAGCCCGGGGAGACACGGGAAACCTTTCAGACCGATGGCTGGCTTCATACGGGTGATGCCGGTTATATCAGTGATGATGGCTTTATCTTCTTCGTCGATCGTATCAAGGATCTGATCATCGCCTCCGGCTACAACATATCTCCCTTTGAGGTCGAGTCCTTTATCATGAAGCATCCCTCAGTAATTGAAGCCGCTGTCATCGGTATTACCGATGAATATCGCGGTGAGACCGTAAAGGCATATATTGTGCTCAAGGAGGAATTCAGGGGGAAGACCACCGAAGACGAGATCATGGACTTCTGTAAGGAGCATATGGCTACCTATAAGCGTCCTCGCGTGATTGAATTCGTTGATGAACTGCCGAAGAGTGCAATCGGGAAGGTATTGCGAAGGGTATTGAAGGAGAGGGAATTGGCGAAGGAATAGTGTTTGATTCGCAAATTAACTTTGATGATGGGGTAATGCACGATAACGTGATGCGGATTCTTAAAGCTTTCGAAACAACGTACATCTTCAGGCGGTAACGTTTAATTATTGGGATATCACTGGCAGGGAATTCAATATCCTCGCTTGCTCCGCCGCAAATATCGCAACGTGTGCGGGCGGCTCCGGCGGTCGGTCTGGGGCTGATCGCTGAGTATATCGAATACCCTGCCACACTATAGTGAATGGTCGTCTGAAGCTGCATCAATAGTAGCTGCTCCCTGATTTTTAACCTGCCTTTCTCACTGTCTCTGTTATTGTCCGATAATCCCTATCATCGTGATGTTCTGTTCCTCCGGAAGTGCTGGAGCAATTCATCATGGGAGCAGAAGTCATACCCTGAAAGCATGAAATCATTGTCCCCTGCCCGTATTCTGTGGTCGGGCTGCTATTACTCAATTTCCTGTTAATGATGAGCAAAATTTTAAACGGTTCGTTAATATTTTACTTGTAATGGCTATTACGAAGATCATACTATAAAGCTTAAAAATGTATATTAACAAGAGAGCAGGAGGATGCATAACGTGAAAATATCTGAGAGGGTTCTGAACGGCGATCTGTCGCGAAGAGGATTTCTCGGTCGTCTGATAAAGCTTCTCTCTCTGGCCTTGCTGTATCCGATCGTGAGCTGTAGGGAGGAGAAGGAGCTTCCGAAAATCAAGGAAAAGAAATATACCTGGAAAATGCCCGAAGGGAGAGAGAAGATTACAGTGCGCGGGGGAACCGGTAACCGCGTATTGCTTAAGAACGGCCTCATTGTCGATGGAACCGGCAAAAAGCCATTTTACGGCGATCTCCTCATCGGAGGCGAGCGGATTGAAACGGTAACTCCCGCGGATCTGATCTTCAGCGGAAAGACAATTGACTGTACGGGCAGGGTCATTGCTCCAGGATTCATCGATGCGCACTCTCACATGGACTGGGTGCTTCCGGTTCGGGGACATCCGGAGCTCAAGACTCCTTTCACGGCTCAGGGTGTTACTACCTTCATTGCCGGAAATTGCGGGCATGGAGTTGCCTCTTTTAAACGAAACAGTGAGTATCGCGATATGCTGGAGAACAGGACGAAGGGGCTCTTTGAGCTTACCTGGAATACCATGGAGGAGTACTTCTCCTATCTGCGCCGAAAGGGAATCACCCATAATATCGCGAACCTGGCAGGGCACGGGAGCACCAGAATGTCGATACGGGGATACAAGCCGACACCGATGAGTCGCGAGGAGATGGAGGAGATGCTCTCGCTCTTCGAGGAGGCGATGGATCAAGGGGCGTACGGCGTCTCCCTGGGCCTTCAGTACGAGCCGGGTATCTTCGCCACCCTTGAGGAGCTGAAGGAGGTCGCCAGGCTGATAAAGAAGAAGGACAAGATCATGACCTCCCATATGAGGGCGTACTCCTCGCTCTCGGGCACCTATCCGCTCAAGCCCTTCGGGAGACCGCACAATCTCCTCGCTATTGAGGACATGCTCACCATTGCGCGGGAGACCGGGGTGAAAATGCAGCTCTCGCATCTCATCTTCGTGGGCGAGGATACCTGGGATACCTGCGATGAGGCGCTGGAGCTCATCGACAGGGCGATCCGGGACGGAATCGATGTCAAGTTCGATACCTATGCCTATCACTGCGGCACCTCGGTTATCAATGTCTTTTTCCCGGAGTGGTTCCTGGCAAATGTTCCGGCAAACTTCGACGATACCTGGGCGGTTGTCAAGCTCCGTGCGCAGCTTGAGCTCATCGTCCTCCTCCTCGGATTCGGATATGAGGATATTCAGATAACCTATGCCAACCATCCTGAGCTCAATAAGTACAACGGCATGTTCCTGAAGGATATTGCGAAAGAGCGGGGGATGAGCCAGTTTGACAACTTCCTCGATTTCGCCCGGAAGAGCGAGGGAAGAGCACGCGTTCTCAATCACCGGTACAGCAATCTCGATAATGTCAAGGCGCTCATGAGTCATCCGGCGTCACTCTTTATGACCGATGCCACGGTTGCGCTCGAAGGGGCTCAGAACCCCGCCTGTTACGGCAATTTCCCTCGATTTCTCCAGTATGCACGGAATTTTCGCCTGCTGAGCCTCGAGGATGTGGTCTATAAGATGACCGGTGCATCTGCCGAGCGATTTGGCATTCCGAAGCGTGGCATTCTGAAGGATGGATTCTTTGCGGATATAACCGTCTTTGACTGGGAGAAGGTCAAAGACAACAACACGCCAACCGAGACGAACAGGGCGCCGACGGGAATTGAAGCGGTATTTATCAACGGGAAGCAGGTGCTTAAGGGTGGTCGCGTCAACGAGCGAATACTCGCGGGGAAAGTTGTGTGATCGGTGA
The DNA here is from genome assembly GCA_964652955.1 of uncultured Leptospirales bacterium. Taxonomy (GTDB): domain Bacteria; phylum Spirochaetota; class UBA4802; order UBA4802; family JAKQUI01; genus CAZZCF01. The sequence continues at coordinate 48,991 of CAZZCF010000011.1, read as the reverse complement.
CGATTGACGAGTAACTGATAATACCATAATAAACTGACTTTTAATCAGCAGTACCATTTTGGCTTCTCACGCAGCATGTCGCGGTCAAGGTTATTCGCTTGAGCGCACGGTGAAGTTTTTGCATGAAGTGAAAAAACAAAAAAAGGAAGCGATCATGGATGATTTCAGTCTACAGGAAATGCTCGGCTGGACGCGAGACCTCTATACCTTCGGTTTCAGGCGTCCCGGAACTCATGAGGGACATCTCGCCGAGGAGTATCTCTACGGCCTGCTCAAGGGATTTGGTATTCCCGATGTACGCGCCGAGGAGGTCCCTTTCCTGGGATGGTTTCACAACAGGGTATTCATCGCGGCCAACAGCTCGAGCGGCTCCCTGACCATTCCGGCTGAGCCGATTGTCTACACCGGTTTTACCCCTCCGTCAGGAGTTACCGGGAAAGTGGTGGATCTGGGATCAGGGTCTCCCGAGGAATTTGCAGACAAAGACCTCTCCGGGAAAATAGCCCTTATCAGCTATTCGCACGGATATCTGCCCTACGATGAGGCGCTCGAGTCTCTCAGTTATTATCTTCACGATCCTGAAGATACGCTTCGGGAGAAGGGGCAGGTTATGTCCTGGGTAACTGAAGAGGAGCGGCGCGTGTATCAGGCAGCCGTTGATGCCGGTGCCATCGGCTTTATCGGCGTCTTCCCCCTTGAGATAACTCCCTATCTCTGCTTCGAGGGAGGAAATGCCTTTACGGGAAGGACCGGCTCTATCCCGGGGGTCGGTTTGAGGAAATCTGATGGACTGTACCTCAAAGAGCTTCTGGCGAAGGGGGAGACGGAGATCACGATTATCCTCACCGGAGAGCTGAGAAATGCCGTTACCAGAAATATTGTTGGAATCGTCCCCGGGCAGAGCGACAGGGTCATACAGGTCACGTCGCATCACGATTCGATGTGGCTGGGTGCCACTGAGGATGCCGCCGGCGTTGCAGTGGTGCTCGCCCTGGCGAAACAGTTTGCGAAAGAGCGACCGGCAAAAACAATGGTATTCGTTCTCGAGGCGGCGGAGTGCCTCTATGTGCTCGGTTCGCGGGGATACATTGAGCGGCACAGGGATGATCTCGTCAGGAACCTCATTGTCGATCTGCATATTGAGCATCTTGCGCTTGAGTATGTGGAAGAGAACGGCGTTCTCGTGCCCACCGGTGAAATACAGCCCCGGGCGCTCTTTGTCACCGATCGGGGGCCGCTCGTGGAGATAGTGAAACAAGCAGTTCTCGATAACGATCTCAGGCGCACCATTCTCCTTCCTACGAACACTCCGCTGGCCGTTCCCACTGATGCTTCGGCGTATAACAAGGCAGAACTTCCGGTGGCGAGTTTCATTTCGCCCCCCCTCTACTGGAACGCTCTTGAGGATACCTGGGACAAGATCGCGGTGGATGAGATTCTGCCGACCGCACGGGCATACTCCCAGATAATTCACACGCTCATGGAAACCGACCCCGATCTGATACGAAAACCGGGTCCTCCGGGGGAAGGGTATATTAAGGCATGAAAGAGCCTTCGAGCAGAGAGATATTCGGCTATGTAAAGGATCTCTATGAACTCGGGATCAAGAGGCCGGGAACTGAATCGGGTGTTGCCGCCGAGGATTATATCGTTCGGAAACTTTCCGCCTTCGAGTATACGATAAGCTCTGATGAAATTCCGGTAGGCGTTTTTGAGTATGATACCGCTCAATTAGAGGTCGGAAGCGATTCCATCGCACTCTATCCCTATGTGCCTTCCCCCTTTACGGGGAGTTCAGGGTTGAAGCGGGTGCTTGCCTATGAGCGGAATATCCTCGATGATAATTTCACCGGAAGCGATCTCAACGGTGCTCTTCTTCTCTCGTCGATACCCTACGGTCAGTTCAGATATGATGATCTCTTGAACATAGCTGTCGGGTATCATGCTTCGGCAGAGGGACTGCGGGGCATTGTACAGGAGGTAACATGGAACACCGGTGCCGAAGTACAGTTTCTCACCGCAACTGCGGAAATGAATGCTTCCGGTGTCATTGGAATCTATCCTTCTCTGAACGCTTCTTTTCTCAACGGCGCTCTGGAGAAGGGATTTCAGCAGTTGTGTGATATCCCCGAGCAGCAGATCACACCCTTTCTCTATAATCCTCTTGCTGATATAATGGAGGCCAGGCCGGGCCCAACACCTGCCGCCGGGGTGGGGCCCGTTGCGGGAACCTTTCTTATCGATATTGCCGAGGAGGGCGCGGAAGTCACCTTTGTGCTGGAGGGGAAGCAGCGCAGCGGGAAGACAAGAAACATCGCTGTTGAGCTTCCAGGCGAGTCGGACCGGTTTATTATTATTGGTGTGCATCATGATACGATGTGGAGCGGTGCCGTCGAGGACTGTTCCGGCTGCGGCGTGGTGCTGGCCCTGGCACGGTACTACAGGGAGATGGGGGTAAAGCTGCCGGTGGGTCTCCGGTTCGTCTTCTTTGCGGCCGAGCAGTACCGCGATCTGGGAGTGCGGGAGTATATCAGAAAGCGGCGCACGGAGCTCGCGGAGAAGCTCGTCGTTGACATACACGTGGAGCACATCGGAATTGAAGCAAGCCTTTTGGAGTCAGGGGAGCTCGGCCTCACCGGGGAGCTTCAGCCGAGAGCCTTCTTCGTAACACCTGATTGCGGATTTGAGGAGATGATCATGGCAATTGTCAGAGATCACGATATGGAACGGACCGTGGTGATGAATACCGATACGCCCCTGGGCGTTCCCACCGATGCCTGTCCGATGAATGAAGCCGGCTTTCCGGTGATAAGCTTTATCTCGGCACCGCTCTACTGGAATGCTGCCGAGGATACACTCGATAAAGTACCGTATGATGAGCTGTCAAAGGTATCCGCTGCAATGATCGATATCATCGACCGTCTTATGCAGCGAGAGCGCCGATGACCTCATTGCAACGGCGGTCATATAATACAAACTCACCGGCTTGGAGAGGGGTATGGATATAACAGCAGATTTCCTTTATAGGACAATGCAGGAGCTTGTTGAGCTGGGATACCGCGTGTGCGGTTCCGATGAGGAGAGAAGAGCCGCAGAGTATATCGCAACGGCTTTCAAAAAAGCGGGCCTCAGTGACATTCGCTATGAGCCGTTTCAGACCCGCTTCTATGAACCGAGAAGCGCTTCCCTTACCATCACCGCGGGGGGTGAGCAGTATGAGATCCCCTGTTCGCCGATATGGTATACCAGAGGCGGTGAGGTGTCCGCAGGGGCGATTCCCATCGGACTTGGAGCGCCCAGGGATTTCAGGGACGTCGATCTTCAGGGGAAGGTGGTCGTTGTCGAGAGCAAAATTCTACTGAATTACTATCCCACCCATTCTCTGCTGGGGACCTATCATCAGGCCCGGGAGAAGGGTGCGGGAGCATATGTTGCATGGATTGATGCTCCGTACGAAATCGTGCCGCGATATAATCACCTGAAAGAGGATGAGCCGCCGGGAGAGATACCCGGAGTGCTTCTCTGTCGTGGTGACGGGATGTTCCTCAACGATCTCCTGCACACGTATCCCGGTGAAGTTTCCGCAACGGTCAGGCTCGATGCCTCTGAACGGATGACTGAAACCGGTGACGTGGTCGGTTATCTGCCCGGTTCCGATGATGTGATTGTCGTGGGAAGCCACTATGACTCGGTGTACGCGGGAGCGGTTGATAATGCCGGATCCAATGCCGGCCTGATAGCGCTGGCTGCTCATGCTGCGACCCTCGAAGGAGAGCGGCCGACCATCGTCTTCTGTGCCCATCCGGGACACGAGGTCAATATCGGTGCCCGGGAGTGGGTGAAGAATCATCGGGATCTCATCGAGCGGGCGTTTTTCTACTTTTCCATCGACGGTTTCGGATCGACCGGATTTGCCTGGGGGAGCGATGGTGTCATTCCCACCGGAAGTGACGAGAAGCGTGGAATATCGGTCTCGGATAATCCTCTGATTCTCAGAATCGCCATCGAGGCGGTGAAGGAGTTCGGACTTCTCCCCGCAGCGTATGTCCCCGCATCGGACATTATCTTCAACAAGGATCTCGAAGGGAGGTTTTACGAGCTCGCTGTTCCTTTTCTGATGATTATCGGGAAGCCCATCTGGTACCATTCGCTTGCTGATACCGTTGATAAGGTAACTCCCGATCAGCTTCACCGCTCCTTTCTGGCTCATGCCCGGATTCTTGAGAAGATCATTGAGGCGGGAAGCGAAGCGATAAAAAAAAGTGATCGGGGAGCACGAAATGAGGTGATATCATCTTTTATCCCAAAAAAGAGCAGCGCTTCCGGTGTGGGAGAGAAACGGAGCGCTTCGTTCGGCTTCATACCCGAACCGGCGCTGGCGGGTGAGCCCGTTCTGTTTTTCATAAACGATTTTTCGAATCCTGACGATGTTGTCCTGGATATTGAATGGCATTTCGGTGACGGGAGCAGTGCGAACGGTCCGGTCGTACCCCATGTCTATGAAAAACAGGGGAGATATACCGTGAGCATTTCAGCAGTCGATACCGCTGGACGCCGCTCAACCTTTGAGCGTGTGCTCTGGGTGCATACATAGTTCTCAGTGGAAGTGCTGAACTCATATTCTAATCATAACGGATGTCTGTTCGTGAAAAATATATAAAAGGGGGAACATAACATGTCTGGTAATGTCCTGGATGTGCTGATTATCTTTCTGTATCTGCTTGTTCTCATCGGAATCGGCTATTATGCAAGCAGAAAGGTCAAAGGAACAGAAGATTATACTATCGCCGGGAGGAAGCTCGGTTACCCGGTTATGCTCGGGACACTCATCGGAACCGCCATTGGAGCTGCCGCAACAGTTGGCAAAGCGGGAAAAGCATATGAAGTCGGCATCGCCCTCTTCTTTGCGACCTTTGCGTACGGCATCGGGCTTATCCTTTTCGGATATATCGCACCGACCATCAGGCGGATCGAGGTCTGGACCATTCCCGATGCGCTGGTTTCCCGCTACGGGAACGGGATGCGCATTGTCACCGGTATCGTGATGGTGTTTGCGGTTATCGCCCTCTTCGGGGCGCAGCTCATTGCAGTGGGGCTTGCCGTGACGGCGGTTATGGGAGAATTCGGGATTACCTATACGGAAGCGATTCTCGGCGCCGGGATCATTATGGTCCTCTATACGATGATGGGTGGGCTCCTCGCCGTTGCCTACACCGATCTCATTCAGACCATCATCATGATTCTCGCCGTGGGCATCCTCCTCCCCATATTCGTTGTTGTTGACTTCGGTGGCGTGGGCAACGTCTGGCAGATGATACAACCTCCCGAGGGGAACTTCTGGGGTGGATTAACCCTGGCATACGTGATTTCGCTCTTCCTGATCGATATCCCCTTTTGCCTGATCGATCCCTCACTCTGGCAGCGGGCTTCGGCGGCGAAGGACAGCGGGATGATGAAAAAGAGCATGTTCATAACGGGCGGCATCTACTTCTACTGGAGCTTCATAGCGGTCTTTCTCGGTGTTATGGCAACTTACCTGTTTCCGGGGCTTACCGAGTCCGCGAAGAGTGTTGACGCCGCTATACCGATGCAGGTGTCTCATTATATGCCACCGCTCCTCAGGGGGCTCAGCCTTGCTGCGATGATGGCAATCATGATGTCGACCGCCGACACGGCACTTCTCATATCCGGTACCACCTTCAGCCACGATATCGTCAGGGCTTTTCGTCCGCAGACCAGAGACAAAACGCTTCTCCTGCTGGCACGGCTTTTTATCCTGGTAATTGGCATCCTTGGTGTGATCTTTGCGCTGAATATGAGCGGGATATTCGATATCCTGCTTCTCGCTTTTGCCATATTCGTATCAGGGATATTCATACCGACTATGGCCGCACTGTTCTGGCGAAAAGCCACCAAGGCGGGCGCCATCGTTTCAGCCACCGTCGCCTCGATAGCGGTCGTTGCTCTGTACGGGCTCAAGCTCTCAAAGATGCTCCCCACCTGGATAGAACCGATTATTATAAGTATATTCCTCAGCTTGATCCTCATGGTCGTGGTGAGCCTGATAACTTTTAAGCCAGAGAAGGCTACAACGAGACTTGTTGATACGGCATAATAGAATTGTTTCGATGAAAAGGGACTGGCAGCAGCAAAAAACCGGAGCTGACTCAAGAGGAGGGATCCGGTTGATTGATGCCCTTTGGAACCCTTTGAAATGAGTTGACAAAGTGGATGATATATTTGATGAGACCAATTCATGGTGAGCGGTGTTAACGGCATTGAAAAGTCAAACAGGACAGCGTTTCTTCTCTGCTTTGCCGTCCTTGTTGCCGTCGGGTCTTTGTCTCTCGTCTTCCTGGTGGATACCAATGCTATGGAGCAGCAGGGAATCTCGGCGCTCTGGAACGGTGTCTCTATTACCATGCATTATGCCTTTATTGCCGTGAGCTCTCTGGTAATAGGGAAATGTATCTCCCGGCTGGGCGTGAAGAGTGTTATTTACCTCGGATTTGCGCTGCTCATCGTGAGCTCGCTCTGCCACATCGTGACCATGGACTACCGGGCTCTTTTTGTCTATCGGTGTATTCAGGGAATTGGCGAAGCATTCGTTTTCGTTTCGACCGAGACCTGGATAACCTATGCGAGTCCCGAGCGGCATCTCTCACGGAATCTCGCTCTGTACGGTTTGGCATTCAGCATCGGTTTTCTTTTTGCACCGCTCGGCCCCTTCCTCTATCACAGCGCCGGCTTTGCCGGCGTCGGCGGAGATATGCTCACCTTTGTTCTTTCGGCACTCGGATGCGCTGGAGCGCTCTTGTGGATTGGTATGGCAACCCGTGAGCCGGCTGGCTTGAACACCCAGAAAATTCCCCTTGAGAACTGGTTCAGTAAGATTCCAGTTCCCTCCATTACCGCAATGATATACGGCTATCTTGAGTCGTGTTTTATCGCGCAGCTCTACTATTTCGGCAAGCTGATTGGACTCAGCACCGATCAGAGCAATCTCCTCATTGCGCTGCCGCTTCTGGGCGGGATGATAGCCATAATCCCAACCGGAATCATGGCTGACCGATGGGGACGGTTGCGAATGCTGAGAATATATTCCTTTATCGGGGCCTTCTCCTTTCTCACAGTTCTCTTCATGCCGCGGGATTTTACGCTGATTGCGGTCCTTATTTTCATTGCCGGTTCAACGGTCGGCGTATTCTACACGCTGGGGCTTTCGCTCATCGGCGAAAGCGTGCCCGCCGAGAAGCTCGCCTACGCGAACGGCTTTTTCACCTTTATGTACGGCATCGGGACGATTATCGGTCCCGTTATCAGCGGCGGTGCTCTTCTCTTCCTCTCGGGATACGGGCTCTTCCTGCTGCTGGGATTCCTCGTGTTAATCTTTCTGGTGCTGACCTATTATCGGTTTACGTAACTGATGCTCTGTCCCCATTGCCATGGCAAAAACGCGACAGGTGAAGCGAATCGAGGAGCGCCAATCCTATCGTATGGCTTTCCTTATGAGCATATGAGCTCGGATTCATGATACCTGCAGTGCTCATCACCGGACTTGTCTAATTTGCCTTGACTTTTCATGGAATTGCTATATGACCTCATTGAGCACCTGTTAAAGGGAGGGTACCCTATGAATAACTATCTATCCCCTGAAAAAGAGAAGCTTCACCTAAGTTCAAAAAGCGTAACAAGGAGAGATTTTATAAAGGATGCTGCACGTGTCGGGGGCATGACTGTCCTTCTCAGTAACGTCGGGATTTTCACCCTCTGTGCTCAGAAGTCGGCGGAATCTGTCGAATATTCCGTTATACTGGTTGATTATAATAAATGCACCGGCTGCAGAACCTGCGAAGCGGTCTGTTCCTCTTTCAATCACCCTGTTGAGGAGCGGGGTGAGCGCCTGCCGGGACTCGGGAATCCCTACTATTCGAACATCAAGGTGTACTCCTATAATCCCGATGTGGACATACCCAATGTCTGTGCCATGTGCACGGATAATCCCTGCATCGAGGCGTGCCCGGTAGAACCGGACCCGGTAACCGGACGACGTGCCCTGTACCGTGATGAAAAGACACTGGCGATTAAGAATGATCTCGATCGGTGCATCGCCTGCGGCAGCTGTGCTGAGGCATGCAGGGAACAGCGACTCGGCGTTATTATCCCCAATCCAGAGACGAATAAACCGGAGCGGATGTGCACCCTCTGTAATGGTGACCCGCAATGCGTGAAGTACTGTCCCTACGGAGCGCTCACCCATGTGAAGGGGAAGCTGGAGGGTGAGTTCTACGGCATGCCGCCGGATAAGATTGCTGCTGAACTCATCAAGAGATGGTACGGGAGCGCTTGACAGGAGGATGCCATGGAAAACATTATAAAAGGGTATTATGGCTCTGTCCTCGAGGTTGATCTCTCAAAGCGGAGCGTACAGAAGATAAAGCTCTCTCAGGATGATCTCCGAAAGTATATCGGTGGTCGCGGACTCGGCATCAAACTCCTCTGGGATGCTCTCAGGGAGCCGGGGCTGGATCCGCTCTCGCCGGAGAATCCGCTTCTCTTCATGCCCGGTCCCTTCTCCGGATTTCCAATTCCCTCTTCGTCAAGAACCTGTGTTGTGACGAAATCACCTCATACCGCAGCAAAGCAGTCGCGATTTGAACACGCCTCAACGGTAAGCTATGCGAATATGGGGGGCTTCTTCGGTCCGGAGATACGCTTTGCCGGATACGACGGCATTGTTATCAGAGGGAAGGCATCATCGCCGGTGTATATCGTCATCGATGACGACCGGGTGTCTGTTGAGGATGCTCGGCCATTCTGGGGAATGGGAACAGATGAGTTTGATAGACGGTTCATCGATGAGCTCGGTGATAGGAGATTCCGCACCTGCTACATCGGTCCCGCCGGCGAGAACCTCGTCCGATTCGCCTGCATCATCAATACCGCGGGAAGGGCTGCCGGACGGGGAGGTGTCGGATGCATCATGGGTTCAAAGAACCTGAAGGCAATCGCCGTCCGCGGTTCACAGATGCCGGGGGTTGCCGATCACCGCGCCTTTCTCGACGTGCTTGAGGATTTAAGGAATGCTTTCACCGGAATTATCGGCGGCAGGCTTACCGATCAGTGGCGTTCGGTAGGGACCGCAGGGGCACTTGAAACGAGCAGCGAAAACGGAACCATGGCGGTGAGGAATTATCGTGAGGGGACATTCCTGGATGTTGAAAAGATCGGCGCAACGGTTGCAAAGGAGAAGGTGTGGATACGGAATTTTGCCTGTTACTGCTGTCCGCTCTCCTGCAAGAAGAGCGGAAGGGTGGGGAGTGGAGTGTATCAGGGTATCGTTCACGACGGTCCGGAGTACGAGACGGGAACCATGTTCGGGGCAAACCTCATGATATCCGACATGGGGGGGATGCTCAAGGCAATTTATCTCGGCGATGACTATGGCATGGATATCATCTCAGCCGGTAATGTAATTGGCTTTCTCATGGAGGCCTATGAGAAGGGATGTATAGACAAGCAGTTCCTTGATGGCATTGATCTCACCTGGGGCAATGTCGATGCAGTACTGCAGATGATTAAAAAGATTGCCTACCGGGAGGGCGTTGGCGATCTCGCATCACAGGGTGTGTGGGAATGCGCGGAGCGGATAAAAAAGGATTCTCACCGGTTTGCTATTCATGTCAAAGGGCATGAACTCGCTGCCTGGAATGTTCACGCCGATCCGGGACGCGGCATCTGCTACGTCACCGCCAACCGCGGGGCCTGTCATCTCAACGGCAAGAGCGTTGCCGAACAGAATATACGGGCGATTCACGACTCTCTCGGCGTATGCATGTTTGCAACGGATCACGGCAGGTGGTATCTCCCGGGTATCGGCAAGAAGGCAATCTGTAATATGCTCACTGCCATTACCGGGATCAGATGGACTTGGGATGAGCTGATGAGAACCGGTGAGCGCATCTTCAATCTGGAGAGGATGTTCAACTGTCGGGAGGGATTTAAACGGGAAGACGATGTTCTCCCCGAGCGTTTTTTTGAGGAGCCGCTGACCGTTGGCGAGAAGAAGGGTGCTGTACTCAACAGAGATGCTTTCAATGAGATGCTCGATGGGTATTACACGGAGCGGGACTGGGAGCTCTCAACGGGACGGCCGACTGAATCGAAACTGAGAGAACTCGGACTTGCATTTGCTCTTTCTTGAGAGGAATGCGTGTGCTACAGGTGAATTTACAGGAGGGTATGAATATGGAAGAAACAGTTTTTGAAGAAGCGCAAGAGACGAAGGTCTTCGACAGCGTTGATGTGCTCGTCTGCGGAGGCGGTACAGCTGGAATGTTCGCCGCACTTGCATCGGCGCGGCACGGCGCCGACACCTTTTTAATTGAGCAGGGGGGATTCCTCGGCGGTACCGCCACCGCGTATCTGGTCAACCCCATCCCCGAAATGATGGGGAAGGGGGGACTCATTCAGGAGTTCATGGACAGAATGGCCGAGAAGGGCGGCTATATCAAACATGATCCCTCCGTGGTGGAGTACGATTTCTCCCTTGCTAACACCTTCGATGTGGAAATCTTCAAGTCTGTCGCACTGGAGATGCTGGTCAAAGCCGGCGTTAAGATACTGTTGCACACGTTCGCTGTGAAACCGGTGGTGGAGAATGATGTCATTCGGGGAGTCATTGTTGAAAATAAATCTGGCAGGCAGGCGATCCTCGCACGGCGGGTCATCGACTGCACCGGTGACGGGGACATTGCCGCCCGGTCGGGGGCTCCCTATGAGAAGGGGAGGAAGAAGGATGGCCTGATGCCCTCGGTTTCACTGCTCTTTCATCTCCACAATGATGGCCCCATGGAGGAGATGCCTGCAATCCCGTTTGGTGGTATCTTTCTTCTCCATCCGGTCATGATGGAAACGGCTGAGAAAGCGGGTATTGATTACTCGCTCCCCTACGATGTGGCTTTTCTGGTTCCCATGCCGGTGAGTCCGGGGAAGCTCCTGATAAACCTCGCGCATGTGAAGAATGTCGATGGGACGAATGCCGAGGATCTCACCCGCGCACATATCACCCTGCGGGAACAGATTATGGAGGCGACGGAACTCCTGCGGCATCACCCCTATTTCAAATCCACCTATGTTGCGAGCACGGGGACGCATATCTATATTCGGGAAACGAGACGCATCATGGGGGAATACTGTATTGTCGAGGAGGATGTTCTTCAGGGAAAGCATTTCGATGATGCGGTTACTTCGTGTCGATATATGATAGACGTTCATCCCCTTGATGAAAGCGAGGTGGGTAGATACGATAATCATCCTCCTTTTGATATCCCCTACAGGAGTCTGGTTCCGCTCAAGATTGACAATCTGCTGATGGCAGGACGATGCATCTCATCAGACCGATTTGCGCAGTCAGCTCTTCGGATTGGCGGCACCTGCATGAGTACCGGTGAGGCGTCGGGTACTGCAGCTGCTCTCTCGATACAGGAGAACGTAAGACCGCGTGAAATGGATGGCACGCTCGTGCGGCAGGCACTGGAGCACCGAGGAGTTGTTATACGCCCCGAAAAAGGAGCTACTCCCGAAAAGTGCATGTTTTGAGAGAAGGAGCATAATTCGTATCTTCGAGAGACAACCGTTACCGCTCGAAGGGTATTCCCGTGATTGTGATTCTCCCGCCGGTGCAATAACCGAGAAGGGGCATGATGAGCAGAAAGGTGCGGAATTCATATTCAGCCGGATTCCCTTTACCAGGGAGAACTAGCATATCGATATTTCTGCCTGCGGGCTCTCTCAGGCAGGCGTCTCATGCGATAATCAGATTCCGGGAGAGCGTGAAAGCTGAACGGATAGGATATGAGAATACTTGTGTCCGTTGACTACGTCGTTATTGCGATCTATCTCGCGACGGTATTCATAATCGGTCTGGTCTTAACCAGACGTGCCGGTCAATCGATAGAGCACTTTTTCATCGGCGGGAGAAAGATGTCGTGGTGGCTCGTCGGTATTTCCATGGCTGCAACGAATTTTTCCATTGATACGCCGGTAGCCATTACGAAGTTTGTGGCTCGCGAGGGAATCGGTGGTGTCTGGTTCTTCTGGGCGAGCGCCATTTCAGCGCTTCTGGTAACCTTCCTCTTCTCCCGGCTCTGGCGGCGGGCTGGGGTGCTCACCGATGCCGAGATAATTGAGCGGCGCTACAGCGGGCGATCGGCTTCTGCTCTGAGGCTCTTCAAGGGATTTTATTTCGGTGTTATTTTCAACGCTTTCATCATGGGTTGGGTCTTCCTTGCGCTTATTAAGGTTGTTAAGGGAGTGACCGATCTTGATATTCCCGTAGTCCTGATTGTCGCAACGGTTCTCGTTTTTATCTACACCATGGCTTCCGGTTATTATGGAGTTCTTCTCACCGACTTCTTTCAGTACTTTGTCGCTTTTGCCGGTTCGATACTCCTCGCATGGTATTCCGTCAGCGAGGTCGGTGGACTGAATGCTCTGGTGAAGAAACTTTCACAAACGGATCATATCTCCCCCTCGATAACAAACTTTTTCCCCCGTCTGGTGGGCGAGTCCATGATACCGGCTTCGGTTTTCTTTACCTACATTTTCGTTCAGTGGTGGGCACATAAATATGCCGATGGGGGCGGAAAGCACATACAGCGAATGCTCTCAACCAGAAATGAGAATCACTCGGCGGCTGCGAGCCTCCTCTTTTCATTCCTGAACTATGCCCTGCAGGTCTGGCCGTGGATACTCACTGCACTGTGCGCCATCGTTCTCTTCGGGAATCTGAAGGATCCTGAAATGGGATATCCTCTGATGATGGCTCGCGTGCTGCCAGCCGGCCTCCTGGGTCTGGTCGTGGTCTGCCTCATCGGTGCCTTCATGTCCACGGTTGATACGCATCTCAATCTCGGTGCTTCCTACATGATAAATGATATATACAAGCGGTTCCTCGTCAGGAATGCTTCGAGCGGCCATTATGTCTTCATGTCCCGTATCATGATGGCCCTGCTGCTGGGATTGAGCGTGATACTGGCACACAACATGACTTCGGTTGCCGCCGCGTGGAAATTCCTCCTCACCTTCGCGAGCGGCGCCGGCCTCACCTGGATTGTGCGCTGGTTCTGGTGGCGTGCCAACGCATGGACCGAATTCTCCGGGATGCTCGCATCGGGAATTGTTGCCACTTATCTGCAGATTGTTTACCCACAGTGGCTCTATTCCTATAAGCTCCTGACCACGGTGGGGATCACCACGGTGGTGTGGCTGCTGGTCACCTATTGCACGCCGCCGACGGAAGAGGAGAAGCTGGTCGCCTTTGTCAGGGATATACGTCCCGGTTCTCCGGGATGGAATTATATTTATCGGAAGTATGGCATTGCGCCGGTGCCCTATCTTCGCCGTGCGCTCATCATGTGGGTTCTCGGTCTGATATGCTTCTTTTCGCTGAACTTCGGCATCGGCAATCTCCTCCTCTCGGCGGCCGGGGAGGGGATAGGGTTACTGCTTGTCGCTCTCATTACTGGAATTTTTCTCTATCGTCGGATACGAGCACAGTCGCGCGAGGTGGGAAATCTGTCCGATTATAGCCGAAGTCCCGGACATAATTGATTCAGCATGCTCCTTTTTAATTGACGTATTGTGATATGTATAATTCAATACTTCTCTGGATGATGCGGTGCTGACGTCATCCGGGAGCTCGACTTTTTTGCAGATGATTTTTGATCGCTTTTATCGAATCGATTTGTGCTCTTTGATGCGGCTTGCATTGTGCATATGCAATAACAGAAAGGGGGTATGATATGAAAACACTGGTTGCCTACATGAGTCAGACGGGAAACACGAGAAAGGTTGCCGAAGCGATCTTCGGAGAGATCTCCGGCGAAAAGGAGATGAAGGAGATCGGTGAGGTTGATACCCTCGAGGGCTACGATCTCGCCTTTATCGGCTTTCCGATTCACGGTTTTGGACCGGCAGCGGATGCGAAGACTTTCATGGAGAAGAATGTAGCCGGAAAGAATATTGCACTCTTTGTCACGCATGCGATGATTGAGGGGGATGCGAAGCTCCAGAAATGGCTTGATACCTGTAAAAAAGCGGCTCCCGGCGCGGAGATCCTCGGTATGTTCGATTGCCAGGGTGAACTTACTCAGAATGTAATGGACTTTCTCTCGAAGAGTGATGATCCGAAAATGCGAGCCTTCGGCAAGCGTGGCGCGGAGACGAAAGGGCAGCCCGACGAGTCGCGGTTGAACAACGCCAGGACCTTCGCGAATGAAATTATAGCAAAGATATCGTGAGTACATCCCCCTGCGCTGTTGGCAGTAATTTACTTATTCGTAATTAGTAGCTTTTTTTATATTCACTCTTTAGGAGAGTCGCTGTATCACCATATGAGCTTTTTTGAACGTTGTTTTTTGGTGAAGGCATTTGATAGATATTTTGGATCGCAGAATACACAGATTTCATTGATTGTTTTTTTCAATGAGAATGTGTTTTCAACAATTGTACAGGCACATAGTGTATTCAACAATAAAGTTCTAAAATCAGGGATATTTTAACATAACCAGAATACCTAATCTTTGTTGTTGAACAATTGAGGCATAAGCAAAAATCTTATACGGTAAAAGAACTTATGAAAATACGTTTTGACATCATCATCATAAGCAAATATATTTCGATACCATATATAATAGTGCATATGAGTTTATAGATTTCACTGATTAAAAATCTGTGCTATCGGTGAAATCTGTGGTTGCTATATTTTTCATGCATAAAGTTGTATTACAATGTGTGGAAACTAACCATAGGAGGAAAAGATGAAAAAAATAATATCAATAATACTGTTTGTCATCCTGGCAATTGTCATTGTCCTCTATGTCTATTTCAGGAGCTTTGTGCCCGATTACAATGACGAGATTACGGCACCGGGACTGAGCGACAAGGTTACCATTGAACGGAACCGGTTTGCCGTACCCACTATCATCGCCCAGAACGATGAGGATCTCTACTTCGCCTGGGGCTACGTCAATGCCCAGGATCGTATGTTCCAGATGGAGTTCACCCGGCGGGTGGCTCAGGGACGAATATCCGAGTTCGCCGGCGAATCGGCCCTGTCAAAAGACATTTTTCTCCGGGCCGTGGGATTCTACGAAATCGGAGTTCAGAGTTTGGGAAAGCTCGATCCCATCTTTAAAAAATATCTTCAGCGTTATGTGGATGGCATAAACTATTATCTGGATACTGAAGGAACGAATCTGTACATGAAGCTTTTGGGCTTCAAAAAGGAGGCCTGGAAACCGGCGGATGCTATAAGCGTGGCGATGATGCTCAACTGGGTACTCGCCTACAACATGAAGCATGAGCTCATGTACTACAAGATTGCACAGAAGATCGGGAGGGAGCGCTGTATGCAGCTCCTCAACTTCATCCCCCCGGAAACATCCACTATTATCGATGACAGGGTCGGCGACTATCTGAGCGACAAGGAGTTCGTCGCCCGGCTTCGGGATCTTGACTGGCTTCTCGGCTGCCGCTCGGCGAGCAACAGCTGGGCCATCGCACCGAAGAAGAATGCCCACAACGGTGCGATATTTGCGAGCGATATGCAGGTGCACTCATCGAAGCTTCCAAGCGACTTCTACTTTGTCCATGTAAAGGCAGGCGACTATGAGGCTGCCGGCGCGCAGGTCGTGGGGCTCCCCTTCATCGCCTCCGGATACAATAAGCATATTGCCTTCGGAATGACCAATCACGGCGCGGATATGGTCGACCTCTTCAGGGAAAAGATAAACTGGGATAAAAAGACCTATCGCAACAAGGGGAAGGAGTATCCCCTCACGGCGAAGGAGATGGAGTTCGGCATCAAGGGGAAGGAGCCGATCAAGAAGGTCATATACTATGCCGGAAGGAAGCCGGTGCTCAACGATGTCTTTCCCGATATCGGTTTTGACATAAGCCTCGACTGGACCGGCTTCGATGCTACAAATATCGAAGGATTCTTTCGCATCAACCGTGCACGCAACTTCGAGGAGTTTATTGCCGGTGCGAAGCTGATACGCATGTCACCGCAGAGCGTGCCCTATGCCGATGACAAGGGAAATATCGCCTACCGGGTTATCGGTTCCCTGCCGTTGCGGCAGAAGGGAACGGGGAACTTCCCCGCGAATGGAGAGCAGTTGCAGCGCAACTGGAGCGGCAACATAGCCGATGACAAGTATCCCATGGTGAAGAATCCGCCACGGGGATTCATAATTTCCTCCAATACTAAAGAAATGAAGGACTATCCCTATTATCTCAACGGTGTCTATGCGCCGGGGTACCGCTATGAGAACGTTGCAACGATGCTCCGGGACAGGGACAACATCGATGTCGAATATGTCAAGAAGATGCAGACCGATACGCATACCGTTCTGGCCAAGAAGCTTCTCCCGATTATCAGGAAATACGTCACCGAGGGCAATGACGAGCGTATGAAGAAGGCCCTGGATATTGTATTACAGTGGGACGGCGAGAACCGGAAGGATGCGATCGCCCCTTCCATTTATAATACCTTCTACGTGCGCTTCTTCTTTCAGACCCTGCAGGACGAGATCGGTCCCGAGCTGATCACCGAGCTCATCGGCGAGCGCTATATCAGCATGGAGCGCTTCCTTGAGTTGGTGAAGCGTAAGAGCGATTTCTTCGATGATGTGAGCACGCCGGAGAAGGAGTCTGTCGGCGACATCGCCACGCGCGCTTTCAGGGAGACCCTGGCGATACTCGAGGAATACTCCGGATCCTCTGACATCGATTCATGGGAGTGGGGAGAATTTCATAAGATTAAATTCGATCACGTTCTCGGGAAATCGGCTCTCTTCAGGCCCTTCATTAACTACGGTCCCTTCCCCTTCGAGGGAGACAGTGAGACCAACAACCGCGCCCGTTTCATGGAGGTGAAGCCTCCCTTTATCGCCGATTCTGCCTCAGCGCCGCGCATGATAGTAAAGTTCGATCCGGAGCCGAAATGCTACATGATGCTCATCACCGGCGAGAACGAGTACTTCATGAGCAAACATAACACAGATATGACGGATGCGTGGCTCAGGCATGAGTACTTCTGCCTGGAGGAGGAGCCGGCAGTTTATACAACTTTTATCAAGCCGGAATAGCTGGAATCATTTCGGCAGGTATTCCTGATCCGTTTTCGTTTTTTTCTATCATGCCGATCTCCGGCAGGTGGTCGCATCTGCGCTCTGCGCTTCACCATGATTATTTATTCAGGAGGGATTTGATTTCATAGCACATACTTTTTTCGTCAGGCTGCTGATTATGGCAGTTTAGAAAATGACTTTTATTCTTGTCATGAACATATAAAAATATTGGAGGTTACGCTATGTTTCAGAGACCGAGTTTGAATATTGTGGACTGCATCAGCCTGAATGCCAAGTTTCGCGCAGATAAAACCGCTTTTATTTGCGGTGAGAACCGCATCACCTGGAAAGAATTTGATAAATATGCCAATAAGGTTGCAAACGCTCTCATACGAGCCGGACTCAAGAAAGGAGAGAAGGTCAGTTTACTCTGCCTCAGCAGCATTGATGCAATCGCAGTTTTATTCGGGACGCTTCTTGCCGGGGGCGTTATTGTGCCGCTTTCACTGCTCCTCACCCCACAGATGATTGCTTCACTCACCAGGGACGCCGGATCCCGATTCTTCTTCGCGGATAACTTATTAAAAGGACTCGCCGATTTTGCCCTCGCGGAGCTTGATACCATTCCCGAAAAGAACAGGATTGCCATCGGATTCGAGGATGATAAGTACACTTCACTGTCAGCTTTTATCGATGGGGCTTCGGAGGAGGTGCCCGGCGTCGTTCTGGATGACGACGATGATGCATGCATCATCTACTCTTCGGGAACAACCGGTGTGCCCAAGGGGATTATCCATACGCATCTCTCGCGGACGATGTTCGCCCTCTCAATGATAACATGCTCGGATGATATTGGTCCGAGTACGGTAATGGTTGCGACGACGCCCCTTTTTGCCAACACTTTCTGGGGGACGATAATGCCCAGCATGCTCGCCGGCGGAACAACGGTCATGATGACCATGTTTACTCCCGATGACTTCCTGGAGATTGTTCAGCGAGAAAAGGGAAACTTCGCTCTGATGGTGCCGACGCAATTCCAGGCTCTTCTCAACCATCCCGATATTGACAAGTATGATCTTTCCAGTATCACCATGCTTGCATGTGCAGGAGCGACATTGCCGGTACCCTTGAAAAAGAGGATCATAGAGCGATTCGGGAACATCCTCATGGAAGCGTACGGAATAACCGAGGGGGTTGCGACGGGCATCCCGCCCGAATATGTCCTGGAGAAGCCCACCTCCGTTGGCGTTCCCGTATTCGGTGCAGATATCCGGATTGTCGGCGATGACGACAGGGAGCTTTCGGCCGGGGAAGTGGGTGAGATCGTTGGATATTCTCACTGGTTCATGAAGGGCTATCACAACAATCCTGAAGCCACTGCCGAGATGGTCTGGCTTGATGACCGCAGCCGCACCTTTATCCGCACCGGCGACATGGGTCGCCTTGACGAGGACGGGTTCCTCTACATCGTCGACCGCAAGAAGGATATGATCGTGTCTGGGGGCATCAACGTCTTTGCCATCGATATAGAGAGTGTTCTCCGCCAGCACGAGGGGATTAAAGATGTTGCGGTCATCGCCGTCCCTCATGAGAAGTGGGGTGAGACTCCCCTGGCGCTGGTGATACGAGAGGAGGGAGCGAAGATCACGGAAGACGAGATAAAGGAGTGGGCCAACGCGCAGCTTGCGAAGCATCAGCGGATCAGTGTGGTTGAGTTTCGAGAAGAGGACTTCCCGCGAAATGTCCTGGGAAAAGTGCTCAAGCGCGAGCTTCGTGAGCCGTACTGGAGGGATCATTCCTGAGTTACGTCCCTCATCCGAAGGCGAGTTATTTTAATCAAGCGGTGATTCGAGAGACTGCTGTCTGACGGGTGAGGATAATCGTCCCATTAATTCTTATCGTGCTTCCTCGGTTCCGTGCAACGCGAGGGTACTATTATTCGATTAGTTGTATCACACTTAATAACAAAGGTCTCTTTTTGCGCACCATTCCCCTTTCGCAATTAAGCGATTACCCGCTATAATAGTTCATTTCTGCAATATCACCCCGAGTTTCTTGAGAAAAATCGGTTGATTAAATACCGGGCAGATCAAATAACTGTAATCCTGTTAGGAATGAGAAGTGCGAGCGAGTGAAATCGAAACTCTGGGTGAAGAAGAAATATCTGAGAAGGGAAGAACGATGAATCCTGATCCGATGGAGAGAACCCTCCGCTATCGATGGCTTATCTTCGGTATTCTGGCACTCGGTTATATCATGGTGTACTTTCATCGGCTCTGCACGGCGGTGGTTGCTGTCGATATGATGCGTGATCTCGAGGCGGGCGGAACAATCATCGGCCTTCTGGCTGCGGCTTATTTCTATCCCTACGCCCTGATGCAGATGCCGGCCGGTCTTCTCTCCGATTCGTGGGGACCGCGACGCACCATCACCCTCTTCTTCTGCGTGGCGTCGCTCGGCTCGCTCCTGCTCGGTCTTGCCCCCGGCCTCTTCTGGGCACTACTGGGGAGAACGCTCGTGGGCCTTGGCGTTGCCATGCTCTTCGTTTCCACCATGAAGGTGCTGGCCGAGTGGTTCAGGGTCAGGGAGTTCGCCACCATGACGGGTATTCTCATGGCCATGGGCGGCGTCGGATTGGTAATCTCAACAACGCCACTGGCTTTGCTGAGTTCAGCTCTGGGGTGGCGCATGTCCTTTGTGATAGTGGGAGTTTTTACCGCAGTTATGGCTGCCCTGGTGTGGATCATCGTCCGCGATCGGCCTGCGGACAGGGGATTGCCGTCTCCTGTTGAACATGCCCGTGATGAGGTGTCCATCGGTCTTCTGGAGGGAATGAAGCGGGTCCTCTCTTATCCCCCCTTCTGGGCGGTTGCCATCTGGTTTTTCTTCATCGCCGGCATCTTCTTCTCCTTCGGCGGGCTCTGGGGCGGCCCCTATCTCATGCATCTGTATAACCTGAGCAGTGCCGAAGCGGGAAACATTCTCATGATGTCTGCCATAGGGATGATAACGGGTAGTCCCTTCCTGGGCTTTGTCTCGAATCGTGTCATGAAGGGGAGGAAACCGATTATCATCATCTCCACTGTAATTACGGTTGGCCTGATGGCCCTGCTGGCATTTTACACTGAGAAAATTCCCCTTTTCGGTTTGTATGGTCTCCTGTTTTTCATGGGATTCTTCACCAGCTCCATCGTGGTAATCGGATTTACCACCACAAAGGAGCTCTTTCCGGTGCAGATTGCCGGGACGTCAACAGGGCTGGTCAATCTCTTCCCCTTTGCCGGCGGTGCGGTTCTGCAGCCGTTGCTGGGATACTTCATCGAGCGGCAGGGTCGCATTGATGATGAATTTACCCTTGCCGGCTATCAGCATGCATTTTTCATCCTCTTTCTGTGCGGGCTTGCCGCTTTTATCGCAAGCCTCTTTATCAAGGAGACGTTTCGGGGTGAGTAGCGCTTCCCCGCCGGTTATCTGCACGGCGATTAGCTGTGGATCCTGGTTCGGTTGATGATCTCCCCCTTTACTGAATCGGGGAGATCGTCAAAGTAGGCACAGTATCCGGCAACCCGAACAACCAGCCCCGGATGCTTCCCGGGATGTGCGCGCGCATCCTCCAGGATCTCTGGATCGAGCACGTTGAGCTGCATCTCCATTCCTCCCGATTCGAAATATCCCTGCACAAGAGCGGAGAGGGTGCGCAGTCCGCTATCACCGGACAGGGTGTGTGGATCAAAACGGAGATTTGTCGCGTAGCCGTTCGGGGCGAGAGTAGCGTCAATATGTGCAACCGAGTTAAGGAGGGCGGTGGCGCCGAGGCGATCCATGCCGTTAGCCGCACCCAGGCTCGCTGCGAGAGGTTCTCCGGCCCGCCGACCGCTGGGGAGAGCACCGGTATATCGGCCGAATCCGACATGAGCCGTCGATGAATAGAATCCCGGCACATAGGGGCCGCCGCGGGTGTTCTGATGCCGCGTCAGTGCATCGTGAAAGATACGGACGATGCGCTTCGCGTAGCCGTCGGGAAGGTGATGATCATTCCCGAACTTTGGTGCTGTGAGCAGAACGGAACCCATCTCGGGATCGCCGGTGAAGTTCTTCCGCAGGGCACGAATAATCTCTGTGATGGTATATTTCTCCTTCCGGAAGATGATCTCATCCAGCGCTGCCAGTGAATCGGCGGTATCTGCAATACCAACACCCTGTATGCCGCTTGAATTATAGCGAGCTCCTCCGGCGGTAACGTCCTTCCCCGATTCGATACAGCCATCCACGAGCATCGAGGAGAAGGGGGTAGGGTGATAGTCCCGGTTTCCCCGCTCGATAACCTGTATGTCCTCCACCAGTCGTTTCACCATGTGCTCAACCTGTTCGCGAAACACTTCGATGACCTGCTCCATGCTCTTGAAAGTTGCAGGATCAGGAGTTCGCGCACCTATCTGCCGGTGTCCTCCGAGCACTCTGCCTCTGTTCAGGGCGAGTTCGAGACAGATGGGGAGGTTGAAGAGCGCAGCATCGGTCGAGAGAAAACTTCTGCCGGGAATTGCCAGCTCGACACATCCCACGGTGCCGTAATTGCGCGCCTCTTCCAGGGGATAGCCGTGGGCGAGAAGTGCAGCGATGGAAACATCATCGTTGAAGAAAGCGGGGACCCCCTTCCCCTTTCGAGCAATATCGGCTGATCGCATGAGAAATTCAGGAGGGGTTCCCGCATGTATCCGCACCTGATAGTTCGGATCGCGAAGGCCGGACTCCTCCATAACGTCGAGGAAGATAAAGCTGAGTTCGTTGACCGCATCATTACCGTTGCGGTCAACACCTCCGACAATCGCTGCCTGAGCGACGAGGTAGCCGCCGTGATATTCGCTCGTTTGCTTTGATAACATGAAAACGTGTTCCGTTGCTTTTGCTGAAAAGCAGAGGAGAAGCTCCCGTGCCTGATCGGGAGTGATCCTCCCCGCATCGCGATCGCGGCGATAAAAGGGATAGAGATACTGATCCACTCTCCCGAATGAAACCGCCGAATTTATTCCTTCAAGACAGACCGCCATATGCGTAAACCAGAGTGATTGAAGCGCTTCGTGAAATGATTCAGCCGGCTCTGCGGGCACTCTGGAGCAGATGCGTGCGATCTCCCTGAGCTCGGATGCCCGTTCTTCATCTTCTGCCCGGGTTGACAATCTGCCGGCTTCTTCTGAGCAGCGCTTTGCAAATTCGATTACTCCTTCAGCGGCAATGCGGACGGCGCGGTGAAAATCATCATCCTTCCCCTCGAGCATCTCGAGATACCCCTTTATCCCGATAGTGAGTACTTTTTCGTAATGGGGAAGAAAGTGTCCGATGCCTCCGGCTTCGTTGATGAGATAGTAGGTAGCTCTCAGTTGTTCGGCGGTATAGCGGGGCAGCTGACTCATCCGGTGGCGGAATGCCCGGACAATCATATTCCTGGTGAGCCAGTACGGTATTACCCGAAACAGGAGCTTGAGGCGATCGGACCAGGCGATCTGAAACGGGGTTGTCCTGCGTTTATCAATCCAGAGAAGATCCTGACTCATGAAGACGCTGGCGAGCTCAGGCTGTATGAGAGCCGATTTCCGTTGACTGCCGACATTTCCGACAATCAGCTCATCGGCAAAGATCTTCACTGACTTGTTCTTCATCAGATGGCGAAAGGCCTTTGCCTTTCGGATGATCATCGGCTCCGATGGATCGTCATGCTTCTTGAAGTATTCGGTTATCAGCAGTGCCCGCTCGGGGCACAGATGCATCGGAGCGGAGAACAGTTCCTGTTTGATGTTCTCGAATCGCGATGATTTTTTTTCTTCTCGACGCGTGCTGAGTTGATGTATCATAAGCATTCGCCCTTTTCTTCGAATTTAAAAGGCTTTGCGATTGAGGCGTGGCAATCAATAGAGATTCCGTTTATAGTTAGAAGTATATTCACTGTTCAGGATTTTTCAACTAATAAATATGTTGTGTGAGGAGTACAGCATACGGAGGAGATCGTATCCTGTAAATCCTTTTCCGCCCTAATGCTCAAACTGATTGGTCGGTTTGTCGGATGAGTGAAAGATCTGAGAGTGGATTTGGGAAATCACGGTAGGAACTCCGGATGATCTCCGTGCTCATCCGGCGTCGTACCTATGGAATATGTCAGGGAGCATATCCGAACGGGATATGCTCCCGAAAGATGTGCAGTGCTACTGCCCCTTGCCTCGGTCAATCTCCATCTGTCGTAACTCTTTGCGGAGTATCTTCCCAACATTGCTCTTGGGCAGGGTGTCGATAAATTCGACCAGCTTGGGTACCTTGTATTTCGCGAGCTTCTCCTTGCAGTAATCGATGACTTCCTGGTCGGTCATGCTTTCACCTTCTTTGAGGACAACAAAAGCCTTGACCGTTTCACCGCGATAGGAATCGGGCACACCGACCGCGCAGGCTTCGAGTATTTTGGGATGCTCGAAGAGCACTTCATCGATATCTCGGGGATAGATATTATATCCACCTGCAATGATCATGTCTTTCTTGCGGTCAACAATAGAGAAGTAACCCTCATCATCTATCACGCCGATATCGCCGGTATAGAGCCAGCCATCTCTGAGCGTTTTTGCCGTCTCATCGGGCATATTATAGTAGCCGCTCATCACCTGCGGGCCTTTGATCACGACCTCGCCCGGTTCTCCCTGAGGCATCTCTTTCGTACCCTCGTCGAGATCCATTATCTTCATGTCGGTATCGGGAACCGGAAGCCCGATGGAGCCAACCTTGGTCTTTCCGCCGTAAGGATTTATCGTGGCAACGGGAGAGGTTTCGGAGAGACCGTATCCTTCGCATATCTGGGAGCCGGTTTTCTGCTCAAACTCGTTGATAACCTCAACGGGAAGCGGTGCCGCACCGGAGAAGCACCCCTCGATTGATGAGATATCGTATTTTGCGAGATCGGGATGATTGAGAACGCCGACGTACATGGTCGGTACGGCGGGAAAGAAATTGATCTTATACTTGTTTATCGCTTCCAGTATTACTTCCGGTTCCGGGCGCGGTATAAGAACATCGGTCCATCCCATGAATATACAGAGATTCATCACCGTGGTGAGACCGAATGAGTGGAAGAAGGGAAGCACGCCGAGCTCGGTGAGCTTTCCCTTCTCGAAACCGGGGAACCAGGCCTGTATCTGCTGCACGTTGCAGGAGAGATTCCGGTGAGAGAGCATAACGCCCTTGCTCACGCCGGTAGTGCCGCCCGTATACTGAAGGCAGGCGAGGCCGTTGAAATCGACAATGATTCCCGGATCAGTTGACGGATACTTCTTGAGCACATCCATCCATTCGTGCACATCGGGTGTCGGCGGGATGTTTCTGTGCTTGTCCTTGGCCACGATGGGCAGCAACTGCTTCTTCGGGAAGGAGAGATGATCCCTGATGTGAGCTACCACTATCTTCTTGACCTGTGTTTTCGGACGAAGATCGATCATCCGGGGACCGAGCAGATCGAGCGTTACCAGAACCGTCGAACCCGAGTCGTTCAACTGATGCTCAAGTTCACGATCGGTGTAGAGCGGATTATTCATGACAACCACGGCTCCGATTCGCCATGCGGCATAGGTTGCGATGACAATCTGCGGCATGTTGGGCAGAAGCATCGCCACCCTGTCACCCGGCTTCACGCCCATGTCGATGAGAGCGTTTGCAAAGCTGTTGACCATGTCGTTGAGCTGCTTGTATTTCATCTTTGCATCGAGAAAGACGAGCGCATCCTTGTTGGGGAATTCCTTGACAGTGCGAAGGAGCGCCTCGGGCGGCGTTATTTCTTCGTATTGTATGGTGTGGGGAATCCCCTCAACATAGGATTTATACCATAACTTCTCCATTATTGTATACCTCCTGTGTTCATTACCTCTGAATAATAATCATGCTTGCATGATCTGATTGTTCAGGTTGAAATTATCTTGTCAATAATATATTTCTAAAACCGAGCGACTTCTGGTTTTCGAGCCAGGCCGCTTCTATTCATCACTGATGGTAAAACGCCAGCAGCAGTACCATTCGTCGGGATGTTTGTCCGGCGGGCAGCCGATACATTCGGTCCTGATTCCGGCATCGATAGTTTCTGCAAAGGTGCCGTATTCCACCAGACCAACCGACTTGCACGGATAATCGGGAAGACCCTTCCGCTTGCGAGCCAGTTGCACCCTGCATTCGTTCATCTGGAAGATGAACGAAGTATCGCTCTCCTCGATTATCGATTGTTTATTGATGTGAGCATACATCCGTAATTGTAGTCCCTTTTTCAGGCCGGCGAGACCCGCCCGCTCCGGAAGCTGGAGAAGCTGTTTTATTGACCATGCCTCAAAGGGAGAAAAACGGGTCCAGCAGGTATCGTTGCACCGTTTCGCGTCATTCATGCCATGTATTTCTTCAACAGCCTGAAACCAGACGCCGTCATTGGCGATCCAATTTTTTCCGAGCTCGCTCATGAGCTCCTGTTTCCTTTCACGGGGCATGTCGAGCAGCATCTTCGGAAGGTTATCCACCAGCTCGATGTTGAAGAATGTGGCGAGCCGTTTGAGCTGTATCTCTTTCCCTCGCGAGAAGGCGCGGCCCATGACCGCCAGGGCCTTTTCCATTCCCATCTGATGTATCACCTCGTTGAACCACAGCGTGTGATGTACGATAATTCGGTGAACCATATCGATAATGAGTCGTACGGTTTCCTCCTCGCTCAGTTCGGTGACGATGTTCTCCTGCATCTCCTTTTCTGCCATTCAGGGCCTCGTGCTCTTTTAGCGTTATGGTAATTTCCTGCTGCCCTTAATCACTCAGGTTGCGAATCCTGCAGTGTTTCCATTACAGCAAAAGGGGTCGAATAAATACAAGAACTATTTCAGCACAGCCAATCTCGGATAAGAGCATTGTGCGCGATTGAATACCGCACTCTGTTTGCACAGTGCTTGATTTCGGAAAGACAGTATTATCGCCCTGCATCTTCTTTCGATTCTTCCTGCTGATCGGGTCTAAAGAGAGATATAACGGAACTTCTCAATACTATTAATATAATGTCCCCCTTGTCAGCATTTTTTGCATCTACTGTTAACACTGGCATGCGCGATGTCGGGTTGCTGTGTGCACGGTGCCTGATAAAGCCGGCATTTGCTTTTTTTGGATCAATATACATACCGGTTTGAGAGGTGCACATGAATTTATTATTAAGAAATAACACATAAAGCTATATTTTTTGTTGACATTTGATATGCAGCGTATATTTTCGATCATAACGAATATGCATACACAAACTTTGTCCTTAATTCTTTTGTTAAAGAAATAAATAGATACCATTACTTAACCGGAAAGAGCGGAGATAAATTTCATTAAATGATTGTTGCAAAAACATCACATCTCGCTTCGCAGGTGCAGAAGGGAGAAACCATCGGATTTTCGTTCCACTATCATACGAAATCGATCATCCGATTTCTCAATTCTCTCCTTACGAAAATACTCGCGCGGAACAATATCGTCTTTCTGCTGGATACGGTCATCACCGTGCTGCGGGAGATTATTGTCAATGCGGTAAAGGCGAACTCAAAACGGGTTTACTTCAAGGTCGAGAATCTGGATATCAAAAACATCCATCATTACTCAAAGGGTATGGAATCCTTCAAGGACTTTATGGTGAGGCAGAGGGATACCATGGAAGAGGAGCTCAAAAAGAGCGATTACAAGGTTGACCTCTTCATACGGAAGAACGATACGGGGATCGAGATCTTTGTCCGGAATAATACCCCCATCCATCCCGATGAGTTGAGCAGAATTAAATTGAGAATCGAAAAGGCAAAACAGTACAAGGACTTTGCAGAGGTCTATGTCGATGTGATCGATGATATTGAGGGAGAGGGGCTCGGCCTCCTCCTGACTATACTCTTTTTGAGGAACTCCGGTATCGGTGAAAATTCCCTCAAGATTACCTCGGACAATAAAATAACGCAGGCAACACTGAGTATTCCCTTCCAGTTAAAACCGGTGGTGATCACCTCCGAGATACAGTCACGGGTGCTCAATGAGGTCAAAGAACTGCCTACCTTCCCTGAAAATGTCATTAAACTGCAGGAGATGGTTCGCCTGCCGGATATTAAGATACGGGCACTTGCCGATCGAATCGTGATGGATCCGGCGCTGGCCACCGCGGTGCTCAGGCTCTCCAATTCAGCCGGGTTCATAACGAGAAACCGAATAGAAACCGTCGATGAGGCGATAAAGATCATCGGCCTCAAGAATCTGAATGCCATTCTCATCGCGGCGAGCGCACGGAGCATCATGGAGAACAAGTATTCCGCCTTCAAGGAGATATGGCGCCATTCCGGCATTGTTGCTTTTTACGCCCGGCATCTCGCCTTGCGATTCGGGCTCGCGAAAATATCCGATACCGTTTACCTCGCAGGATTGCTCCACGATCTGGGGAAAATCGTCCTCCTCTCGACGAGCTCAAAGCTCTCTGAGTGGATATCCGAGGTAACCCGGAACAGGGAGATCCGGACGACCACCATTATTGAAGAGGTTTCCATTGGCATCAGCCATTCCACTATCGGTGCGCTCATCGCGAAGAAGTGGAATCTGCCGGAGTATCTGCATGAGGCGATTCAGAACCATCACTCACCGCTGAATACCGAAGAGGAGTTCAGTGATGTTGTCTTCATCACCTATCTTGCTAATCAGATGTGCGGCATTGAAACGAAGAAGTACGATTTTCACTATTTTGAGGAAGATGTGCTTAACCGCTTCGATATCAATGACGAAGAGAAGTTCAATCGGCTGCACGAAGATATGAAGAAGAGATACGAGCAACAGGATGATCTCCTGAGAGCGGTATAGTCTCTTTCCCTTCGTACTTCAAAACCCACCATCAGTTATATTCCCTGACGGGGAGAAGAGCACATGCTGTCAGGCGGAGGAATACATCTCCATCGGGAGGTGGTAATCGATTGTGGCCATCGTGATCGAAAATTTGTTGACTATTTTTTTACCCTGTGAAAGAATCCAGGAAAACTATATTTTACTTTTAGAAAGGAGGTTCTCAATATCTGTATTGTCGTGCTTTTAAATGATTATCACTCATTTCAATATCAATAAATATCGGGAGGTTATATGAGAAGGATGACATTGGTGGCGGTCGCTATGCTGGTTGCTTTTTCGATGCTCGCAACGGGCGTCAATGCGGCGAAGCTTAGCGAAGATACGTTGAAGAAGAAGAAGGAGGGATGGTATCCTACGGGATTGCCGTTGATCAACTTTACGTCCGATACGGGACTCGGGTATGGCCTCAGATTATATCTTTACTACAACGGCTCTCGCGAAGATGAGTACTTCGATACGGCACCGTATTTCTTCCAGATGTATGTTCAGTATTTTGCAACGACCCTGGGGAGATACTATCATGAGGTGAATTTTGATATGCCGTATTTTTTAAAGACGAAGTTCAGGATACGGACCGCCTTCGCCTACGACAAGAATCTCAACGCAAACTATTTTGGCCTGGGTGCTCAGAATTCTGATTCGAAGCTCACCAATCCGGACACCGGTGAGGAATACGACACCTACGAGGATTATGAGAAAGAGTTTCTCAAATCGGATAACAAGAAGAACTACAAGTGGAACAAGTACACCTATACCAAACCCACATACTTTCTGAACATCTATCGCAATATCGGAGATTATGTGCGACTCCTGGTGGGATTTGAGGGGAAGAATGTGGATGTCGAACCATGGGATGATAGAAAGTTCGAGCTGGGTGATGATAAGTATCGAGCCAACCCGACCCTGCTGACGGATGAGGAGCCGCTCGGCTTTGATGGTGGCTGGACCAACTTCGGGCGATTCGGCATTGCCATCGATGCGAGGGACTACGAGCCGGATCCGTCATCGGGATTCTATCTCGATTACGCCTATGAGGTCGCACATGATTCACTCGGCTCGGATTATGAGTTCGACCGCCATACGGCTGCTCTGAGGTTCTACTTGAATCCGTTCAGTCCTCTGGTTCTCGCCTTCCAGGGTGCCTACACCGATGCAAACAGGGACATTCCCTTCTATGAGATGAACAAGTTCGCCTTCGCATTGAACAGAAGGGACGGTCTCGGTGGAAACCGAACGCTTCGCGGTTTCAAGCAGGATCGCTTTGTCGGTCCGACCATGACCCTGGGGAATGCTGAGCTTCGTTTACAGTTCGCTGAGATAGCCGGAGCGGGCCAGCGATTTGCTTTCAAGATTGTTGGCTTTGTCGAATCCGGTAATGTCTACGACAAGGCGGGTGATCCCTTCAACAAGCCCCGCTGGAACGAGTACAAGCATTCATACGGTGGTGGCCTGGTCATCGCATGGAATCTGGCGACCATTATTCATGCGTACTATGGAGTAAGTGAGGAAGATACCGGTGTGTTCGTCAACTTCGAGCACAACTTCTAAAACAAGTAGCATGAATTAAAATACGATTACCGAAAACTGTGACCCCGCATGACCCGCGGGGTCTTTTTATTATACGGGGAATTCTAAAAATTATTAATATGATGTCGCCGTGGCCAGCTTCTTACAGCACATCCCGCCGGCATGCGCGACGTCGTGTCGCTGTGTGCACAGATTTTATACAGAGCATAAAAATAGATGTAGTACACGAAGAGGAGGTATCTGAAAATGATTCAGAGATGCAGTGGGTTTATTCCTGTTTTCATATTCGTGATGGTATCGGCCTGCTGCTCCCTTTCTCTTTTGGAGAGCATCGTCTATTATTTATTTTAAGAGGTGATAATTGCCGTTCCACGTTATGTGGCACAGGGTATCACCCTCCACTGGAGCAGGGCAGAGACGTGTCTGCTCTGAGCAGATGCATCGTGGCATGAAAGGCAAACCGCAATTCAACAGGGGTGAGGTCAATAAAAATCGAGCTTTACTGTGCAGCTCAACTGCGAACAGTTAATGTGGGAATGGCATTGACTAATTAATAATCACGTTATCGATATTCAGAACCGTGTCTGTATGCTCATCTGGTTGCAACCATAAAAATTCCAAAACTCGCTGCGATTATGCTAAAAATTAATGTCAATATCCCGAGCGTTTTGTGAACCGTTTTTACTTTGATAATCTGTTTCATGAGCAGATAACCGAAAAGGGGCGTTATTATGGCGAGAATCAATGTCGTTAATCCACCCTTTGAGTGGCTTGAAACGAAATGGGGGTAACTGTTGAGCGCTTTGGCTATCGCCATAATGGCAAAGCCGATGAGACCGGAAACGACCCCGGCCAGCACAAATGTTCTGTGATTCTGGAGCCAGTTGTCACCCTTTTTATAGGCTTTCGTGATGCCAATAACGAGCAGCACAATCATCAAAACCATGAAAGAGAAATGGCCAATTAGTTGAATTGGTATATTCATGCGCTCCTCCTGTAAATTGTATTACCTGTTCAATTGTAATAGCTGATCATGCAAGCTTGCAGGTAGTATACTCTTATCTCACTTCGCTGCGTATCACAGAATTTTGTTTCGATTTTTTGAAATTTCATCATAGTATTCATCAAGTTTCATGAAATGTTCTACGATAATCCAATCCTTGTGCTGAAGATGATTGCAAGGGGCTCCTTTATGTGATAAAGGCGCTGTCTGCGCGATTCTCTGTTCGGAACGGTACCTGAGGGATCGGGACGCGGATGTGATAAAGGTCGAATCACTGCTCGGAGATGTTTTTCGTTTTTTGGGGTTTATCATGAGCTGCCCGGTGATTGTGTTGTTCCCACCGTGCATTAAAAAATCATCAAAAAAAAAGAATTGATTTATCATGTTTCTTTTCTTATAACTCTTTGCAAGTGCCATTTTGTTCTGGAGGTCGCTCATGGATGTCGTTGCTATAGAGAGAATTATCAACAGAGCCAGATATGTTTTCGCAACATTTTTCTTCGTTGCAGCGCTCTCTTCCTATCGACAGGGTTCGGGGATTGCTATCTGGGGATCGATACTCATCGTTACTGTGGTATATTATTGTGTGGCTATCATTAATTCGTTTCAGATACGAAAGCAGCGGGTTACCGAGACGCTTATATATACTACCGTCACGATTGAGATCATTCTGGTGTTTTTCGTCAAGTTTTCATTTCACTATGATAGCTTCAACGGTTACGGGTTATCACTGAAGGAGCCGGCGACCTTTATCGTCTACTTCGTCTTTGCGGTTATCAACGGACTTCGCTTCAATAAGCGGCTGAATGTCTATTTCGGGAGCATGGCCATTGCGAGCTACCTTGTGCTCCTCGCACTCGGTCTTATCTTTGGAGGAATGTATTTTACAAATGATTCGACGAAAATATTCACCCCGAAGGCGCTCAGAGCCGCAACAGAGATATCGAGAATACTCTTCCTCGGCGGCACGACTTACTTTTTATATCTGATGGCGGGCTTCACCATGAAAAATGTTGAGCAGCTCGAGGGAGCTCGTACCGAAGCCTTTAATAACTACAGGATCGTCAACGATATGTTGAAGACTGTCAAGGATGTTTCAACCGATCTTGTTTCGAGCAATCGTGATCTTTCGGATTCAACGAACAATATCGGCTCCATCATCGAGGAGAATGTCGATCTCATACGGGAGATAACGGATATTGCACAGAGCTTCACCAGAAGCATCGGAGAGATGCGGGAGAAGATAGATGAGCAGAATAAAACTATTGAACAGAATTATACCAAGATATCGGAGATATCCAATTTGATGGAAGAGGTGCATCGAGACAGCTCATCGCAGAGCGAGAAAGCGAAAGATGCGCTCAATCTCGCCGAGAGCAATGAGCAGCGCATCCGCGAGAGCATTGAATCGATCAGGGAGATGCGGGACAGGTCGAAACGGATTGAGGAGATCTCCGGGACAATCAACGATATCGCCGATCAGACGAATCTCCTGTCACTCAATGCTGCCATCGAATCGGCACGGGCGGGTGAATACGGAAGAGGATTCGCCGTCGTTTCCGACGAGATATCAAAGCTGGCTGGCATCAGCAGCGATTCATCCAAGGAGATATCGATGATAATTCGGGATACGGTGAACAACATTGAATCCGTTTCAAAGACCGTTGAATCGATGGCTGAGGGTCTGAACAGGATTATTGCTTTTGTCAGGGATGACTCATCCTTCATTCAGAACCTGAACGTCAAGACCGAGCAGGAATTCAGGGAGAGCAAGCTTCTCTATTCGGCTATTGTCGAGATAGATTCGACGACCAAGGAGGTAATGACGCATTTTAACAGTCAAACTGAGCTCAATCTGCGAATACTGGAGTGGATGGAGAAGATGAAGAATATGTCCGCGCAGGTTACAAGCAATCTCAATAAGCTCATGGTTCTCTCCATCAAGCTGGAGGAACGCTCGGTGCAGATGAACGGGATTCTCGAGGAGGCAGGTGGCTAACGCAGAGATAGAAAGAAAGACACGCAGTGATGGGAATTGATACACCTGACATACTGATACAGGACATAGGCGATGCGGATCTGCAGTATCTCTATTACGATGGCGATGGCCCGCCCATCATCATGATGCACGCTACCGGGTTCCTCCCCTGGCTCTGGCACCCGATTGCGCGATATCTCTCGGAGAAGTATAAGATCATTGCTCCCTATTTCTGTGATCATCGCGTCATCGAACCGGAGCAGGGAGGGCTGAACTGGATGACCCTCGCCGATGATCTCTGCATGCTCTGTAAGCGGCTCGAGATAGATCGCCCCCTGCTGGTGGGTCATTCAATGGGCGCAACGGTAATGACAATTGCCAATGCAACGCATAGTTCAATTGCCCGACGAATGATAATCATCGAACCGATATTTCTCCCCGAGGATTTTTATCGCGCTCAGATAACCGTTGAGCAGCATCCCCTGGCATCGAAATCGATAAAGCGCCGCAAGAGCTGGGAAGATGCTGTTGCAGCGCGGGAGTATCTCCGATCAAAGAAGCTCTTTGCGAAATGGGACGATGAGATGCTGGATCTCTATATCCGCTACGGCATGATCGAGGGTGATACCGGCGGTCTGCAGCTCGCCTGCTCTCCGCAGCGCGAGGCCTCTCTCTTCATGGGGGGAATGCAGTATGATCCGTGGCCCCTCCTGTCGAAGGTATCCTGTCCGGTGCTCGTTCTGGAGGGCGAAAAGAGCGAGAATCGGCAATTCATTGATCTCAAAAGAGCGACTTCGCTCTTTCCCCGGGGATACTATCAGCTTGTCAGAAGAGCGGGGCATCTCATTCCCATGGAGCAGCCGCGGGAAACAGCCAGAATAATTGACGAGTTTTTCTGCAGGGAGCTTCCAGTGGATTGAGGATTCTTCCCATAATTCCCGTTGTTTAAAACAAATTGTAGTTGCATTGATCCCGTACTTGATACGATTAATTCGAAAGTACCATATCTTTTCATTACGGGAGAATGAGAATGATAAAGAAGATATTCATTGGTCTTATTGTCATCGTAATCGCGCTTGTACTTTTCCTCATCAAAACGCTGTACAATGCAGGTCAGTTTAAATCGATTGAGTCCCGGTGCAGCTGTGAGTGTACACCGGTGAAGCTCGCCTGCCCTGAGGATATCGATGTGGATTATGAAACCGGTATGGCATTTATCTCCTCCTCTGACAGGCGGGCGGCGATGCGCGGAGAGAAGACGCAGGGCGGGATATACGGTTATTCACTCATTGCGAAAAACCCTCGGCTGATAAATCTCACAGAGGATTTTAAGGATCAGCTCAATCCGCACGGCATCAATCTCTACATATCACCGGAAGGACTGAGGCTCCTCTATGTTATCAATATGGGGCACGATGCGCACTTTCACGATACGACAGAGGGGAGTAAAATTGAAATTTTTGAATATCGAGGCGGCAAGCTTCATCATCGTGAGACCATAACCGGCGATATGATTACAACGCCGAATGATATACTGGGAGTTGGCTCCCGACAGTTCTATCTGACCAATGATCACGGCGCAACCACGCCGCTGGGGAAGAAGCTAGAAGCCTATCTACAGCTGGCGATTTCCAATATCGTCTTCTACGATGGGACGGCTTTTAAAAAAGTGGCGGATGATCTGGCCTATGCCAATGGACTCGCTCTGAGTGATGATGGAAATACTGTCTATGCCACGGCAACGGTTGGGAACAATCTCCGCGTGTATAAAAGGGACAGTGAGACAGGCATACTGGAAGAGATCAATGATATTGATCTTGACACGGGAGTTGATAACATCGACGTTGATAGTGAAGGGAATATCTGGGCCGGTTGTCTTCCGAAATTGCTCAGCTTTGTAGAATATTCAAAAGATCCAACCAATCCGGCAAAAGTTGCGCCCTCGCAGGTTCTGAAGATTATTCCATCTGAGAAGGGGTATACCGTTCGGGAGATCTATCTCAATACCGGCGAGGAGATATCCGGTTGTAGCTCCGCGGCTCGTTTCAGGAACAGGCTGCTCATCGGTGCATCATACGATGATCATTTTCTCGACTGCATGCTGCAGGATGAGTGAGGGTGATGATATTTTTATGCTGAAAAGGGGAATTGAGATTATTGGAGCGGGAAAGAAAAAATGCAAAACGAACAGAAAGGAGTAATATATGTCTGAAACATCATATCGGAAATTACAGGAGCATCTCGATAGTTTGCCTGTCGGCTTCCCGAAAACTGATTCAGGTATTGAAATCAGGATTCTGAAAAAGATATTCACTCCCGAGGAAGCCGAGATGGCGGTAAAGCTCACGATGATGCCCGAGACAGTTGAGGACTTCAGCAAGCGGACGGGTATGGACAGCAGCGAAGCCGGGGAGAAGCTCGAGGCAATGGCAAAGAAGGGGCAGATATTTCGAATGAAGCGGGGTGAGAATGTTTACTATTCAGCGGCAGTGTTCGTTCCGGGGATATGGGAATATCAGCTCAAGAATCTCGATCGGGAGCTCGCGGAGTTGTTTGAGGAGTTCTATGCAGATGCTTTCGAGGGTACCCTCAAGCAGAGCAACACCCAGCTCTTTCGCATCCTGCCGATAGAGGAAAATATCTCACCGGAAATGGATGTTATGCCGTACCATCAGGTCAGGGATCTCATTCGTTCACAGAGGACCATCGCAGTGGCCGAATGTATCTGCCGGAAGGAGAAGCGCCTCCTCGGACAGGGGTGCAATCACCTCAGTGAAGTATGCCTCCTCTTTTCGCATATGGCGCGGTTTTATGTTGAGAATGATCTCGCTCGATTCATTACGGTCGAGGAGGCTCTCGAGGTGCTTGACAAGGCTGAGGAGGATGGGCTGGTTCACTCTCCGGTGAATACACAGCATATAATGGGCCTCTGCAACTGCTGCGGCTGCTGCTGCGGTCTGCTTCGAGGCATTACACAGTTAAACATGCATCCATCGCAAGTCGCACGTTCGGATTTTTACTGTGTCTCAGATTCCGAGCTCTGTTCGGGATGCGGAATTTGCCTTGAGCGATGTCCGGTGACTGCCATCACGGTTGATGAAATTGCTGTCGTTGATAGGGAGCGGTGTATCGGGTGCGGTCTCTGCGTTTCAACCTGTCCCACAGAGGCGATGAGTCTTGTTGCCAAGTCAGAGGGAGTGACTACCCCGCCACCATCCACGTCGGGGGATATGCTCATGCAAATAGCCGTAGAGAGGATGAAGGGGGGGAATTAATCCTCCTTGCAGAGCTGTATCTTCCGAACGTACTGACAGGTGACGCTTCCCGTTCGGATGAGTTCTTTGACGCTTTTTGTTATAAGCTCGATGTATCCCTTCATTGAGGGATCAAATATGAGCGGATGAAAGTCTTTTCTGCTGATAAGCGTACGGATGATCCCGTTGCCGTCATATGCCTCAACGGGAAGGGAACCCTCTTCCCGGAGCAGTTTTTCCAGCCCGGAGAGAGGTACCGCATAGAGCTGTATCACCTCTCCATCGGCGAACCGATAGTCGGTGAGCGGCCTGTTGTCGCGGAGCAGATAGACGTGCTGGAATTCCCGGTGCAGGCGATTTTCGCTTTTCTCCTCGTATCGGTAAAAGCCTATATCGATGAGATCCTCCGGGCGAGGGGTGATGCCGATCTCTTCTGAAGCCTCTTTCTGTATGATATCTTTCCCATACCCCAGAGGAACATGCCCCCCGACGGTTATGTCGAGATAATCGGGATTTTCAGTCATTGGTGCTCTCCTCTGAAAGAGGATTTCGGGCTCATCGCCGGAGGTGCGGATAATCCAGAGATTGACGCATTCATGGGCGATTCCTTTCTGATGGGCTTCGCTTCGGGAAATCGCTTTCCCCGTCGGGCGGCCGGTTTCCCAATCCCATATCTCGAGCATCTCTTCATCGGCTTTTTCGGACATAACCCCTCCCCAACGGATGTTGCTCTCTTGCAGATGAGAGCAACTCTCATTGTACCGTAATTGCGGTAGTAATTCCATAAATTAATAATTACATCTGAACTGTTGCAAATTCTGAAGGGAGCTTTTCAGATAAATTGTATTTTTCTCGAAATCGATGATAATTGATTCAATGTATTCAAGATGATGCAGACGAGGTGCTAGCCAGGCTGAAAAGTAGTTCCCGCAAGTCTCTTGGATATAAAACTCCTTATGAAGCATTTCATAAGCTCCGTGTCGTATTTCAAGCTTGAACGAGGGATTAAAACGCCCCTCAATTAGAATTTTAGAGTTGATTTTTTAAGGATGGAAATGAGTATCGGTATTGAACATGTTTTAGCGAGTGATACATCATGATTAATACCATACAGGAAAGTCCTCTTTATTCTATTGTCAATCCCCGGAGCATCGCTGTCTTCGGTGCGTCAAATAAGTTCAGCGCAATGGGAACGAGCCTCCTCGCTTCTCTGAAAGCGATCGGATTTAAGGGAGATATCTATCCTGTTCATCCACGCGAAGAGCGAGTTCTGGAATTACCGGCTTATCAGCGTGTTGCCGATCTCCCGGTTGCTCCCGATTGTGCGCTCATCGTGCTTCCAACCGCTGTCGTGCCGCAGGTGCTCGAAGAGTGTGGACAGCGCGGGATCAAACATGCAATTGTCGTTTCGGGAGGTTTTAAAGAGGTCGGTGGTGAGGGCATTGCCCTTGAAAAGCAGATTATATCTATCGCAGAAAAGTATGAAATCCGGTTTCTCGGGCCAAACTGTATCGGTGTGGTCAATACCCATCATCACTTGAATGTAACTTTTTTCCAATATGAGGGAGAACCGGGTTACGTCGGAATGGCATCGCAGAGCGGGAGCTTTATCACGCAGATGTTTGATTATCTCAGCCGCTTCAATCTTGGCTTCAGCACAGCATTCAGCGTGGGGAATGAAGCGAATATCGATATTGTCGATTGCATGGAATACCTGGCCGCCTGTCCTCAGACCAGGGTTATTACCCTGTACATTGAGGCCATCAGGCGGGGGAGGGAGTTCATTGAATGCGCCCGGGAGATCGTTCCCCGGAAACCCATTGTTGCTTATTATGTCGGCGGTTCAGAGGCGGGGAAGCGGGCAGGTCTCTCTCATACCGGAGCGCTTGCAGGGCCGGATGAGCTCTATAACGGTGTCTTTCAACAGAGTGGCGTTATCCGTGCACATTCAATTGAGGAGCTGTTCGATTTCTGCTGGGCACTGTCCACCTGCCATCGTTCTTCAGGAAACAGGGTTATTGTCCAGACCCATTCGGGCGGTCCGGGAGCAGCTGCCGCCGATGCCTGCAGTCGCAGCGGTCTTGTTCTGCCCACTCTCAGTAACAAAACACAGGAACAGCTCGGCCCCTATGTTCCGCATACGGGAACGTTCAGCAATCCCGTGGATTTGACTTTCACCAAGAATCCCCTGACTTACTTCTCGGAGATACCCGGTATTCTTCTTGATGATGCGAATGCCGATGGGTTGATAATCTATTTTCTGATGCCCGGGAGTCAGATGGAACGGTCCATGAGAAGCATGGGTGTTCCCGAGGACGCCATTAAAGAGGAGACCGAAAAGGTCATCGTGAACCTGGGTGATGCGATAGCGGGACTCAGGGATAATCACAAAAAACCGATTATCGGTTATACCTTCGACAACAGGGAAGGCACTTTTTTCAAGAGGCTTGATGCAAAAGGTATTCCGGTATTTCCGGGTCCCGTTCGAGCTGCTCGCGCTTTTGCTTCCCTGGTTCAGTATGATCAGTTTTGCAAGCGCATTTCTTCATAAGATGGCACTCCTCATCTTCATCGAAAAAAAGCCAGTCATCTCAATCCGCAAAGTAATTATATTTCTCAAATATATGTTCCTCCTCTTACGGTATGATTTTTATTGACGGTTTTCTGAAAATGTACTATCGTGAATGAGTGTGTACCGCTCACTTTCTCATGAGTTCGTTTCATCAGTCGCAAATCAGAAGAGGTTTTATGAGGGCATCCGTTGCCATCGTCGCTTCGCTTTTCTTCGTCGCCTGTCTCGATTCTGCGTCGGTCAAGAAGGCGAAGGTGACAGAGGGTACATTCAGGGGAAAGGAGATCGGAACCGAAATTCCCAATGAGTCCGGTTTTCAAATTCGTCCACTGCACGGGTGGCGAGCCCCTGTCGATATTGATTACTCCCGGTATGAAAAGGGATCTCCTCTCGAGATAACGCTTCAGCGGGCTCATACGGAGCACATCAAGGATGTTATTTTCAGCCCCGATGGAAGACTGATTGTTACCGCCGAAAAGGGGAGGGCAATCAAGATCTGGAATACCGAGGGCGAGCTCCTCCGTACCATCGCGCCCCCCCTCTCTGAGCGTGATGCCATGCGTTCCTGGGTCACCTTTACCCCGGATGGGAGGAGTATTGCCGTCGGGGGTGTGCAGAAGTCGATCTGGATATTCGATCTCAATGGAGAGCTCAGCAGGAAACTCTCCGGCAAGCTGTACAATTTTGAGCTGATTGCCATGAGTCGTGACCGGAGCCTTATTGCCACCGATGTGTATCAGGACAAAATGGGAACAACGAGCGGTCTCGTCATCCGTGATGCCAATTGGAGGGTGAGGCGTATTATTGAGACCGGAGCAACGATCAGAGCCATCGCTGTCAGCCCTGACGGGAAGTACCTAGCAACCACACCGGGCTACGGCAATTACAAGACCTCCCATGGATGGCGTTCCTCTGTTCGGGTCTGGAGCCCCGGCGGAACGCTCATAGGTGAGTTGGAGGTGAACAAGCCTCCCAGCGCTGTTACCGGCAAGAAGGAAACCATAATCGGGGATGTGGCCTGGATAACCTTCAGTCCCGACGGAAGATTCCTTGCCGTTATGGGGACGAATCATCACATAAACATACGAACGCCGGAGGGAGATCTTGTCTCTCATATCAGACTGGATAAAACCAGGTACTGGCCGAAGAAATGCTTTTTTACCCCGGATAGGAAAAGTGTTATCGCGGCCAACAGGGATTTCGTTGAGAAGTTTGGCATACAGGGCCAGCGTGAGGGCTGGTTCGCTATCCACCCGGAGCTGCGCAGTGCCGGAATAGACAATATTGATATCTCCCCCGATGGCCGTTTTATCGCGATAGGATTCTGGGCACATAACCGGTATGGCAGCACCCGGGAAAAGGGTTCGGTGAAGATATGGGACTGGCGGGGAAGGCCCGTGGCCTATGTTCGCGAAGATGCCCTTGAGGTCAAGGGTGTGGAATTCTCTCCCGATAATCGGCGCTGCATCCTGGAGCTTGATCGCTACAGGGAATCCATCATCTGGGATCTGGCTCTCAATCGGCTCGATAGAATCAATGAGAGCATCAGATTTGATGGAAAGGGGGGAGAATACCGCTTTTCCTATTATGGGCCCCACAAGCGGAACAGGACCTTCTATAATAAACTTCGCATTCGGTATAACGGTAACGAGAGTTCCTTTAATTACCGGACAGGAGACTGGTACGTGTTCGCATCCGAGGGTGCCATCGCCAAGCAGAGCGGGAGCTCCATAGACTTCTTTGATATCAACGGGAAGCCCCTGCGGCGGGTGAATGCTCTCCGCGGTTCAACCGATGTGGGGAACGACCGCATCGTCTTCAGTGCGGATGGGAAGCACTTTATCTGGGGGGCCTTCACATCGTCAATTTTCCTTTATGATCTGAGCACTAAGAAACCTGAGGAATTCAAAACCGGGTATCGCGTGACTGCTGCTGCAATTGACAGAGGCGAAAGATATATTGCAAGCGGTCATAAGAATGGATACATCTTTTTGTGGACAAGGAGCGGGAAGAGGGTTCAGGAGCTCCGGGGACATCACGGAAAGATTAATGATCTCACCTTCAGCTTCGATGGGAAATACCTCGTCTCGACCTCCACTGACAGAACCGTCAGAGTATGGAATGTGGCAACGGGCTCATCAATTACCCTCGTTGTGTACGAGACCGGTGACTGGGTGGTCTTCGATAAACAGGGTCGATTCGACTGCTCTGATGATGCCCGGAGATATGTGCGCTTTATAAAGGGAATGACTTCATACAGCTTCCAGCAGTTCTGGAACGATTTCTTCACGCCCGGCCTCTTTGCCCGGGTGGTAACCGGGAAGCGGCTGCGAGTAGTTGATATTGCGAAAAAGGTGCAGGATGCGCCGGTGGTATCGATACAGTATCCGATGCCCTTCGCCAACAGGGAACAGATAGCCGTAACCGTCTGCGCACGGGCTCAGGGGAACGGCATCGGCCGTATCTTTCTCTTTCACAACGGACGAGCCCTTGATGAGAAATCACGAGGTCTCGAGGTGGTTTCCAGGGACAACTGTAAAACCTTTACCGTGACGCTCACCCCCGGGGAGAATGCTATTACCGGGGCTGCCTATGACCGTGACAACAGGGTGTATGGTCGAAGCGATAGAATCGTCCTTTCCTACAGTCCCGAAAGGGTGGTGAAGCCTGACATGTATGTCCTTGCCGTCGGGGTGAGCGATTACCGGGACAGGAATATCAGGCTCGGATCTCCCGCCGACGATGCGAAGGCAATCTCCCGTGTCTTGAAGGAGGTGGGCTCCACCCTCTATGGGACCGTTCATACGATCGTCCTCACCGATAGGAACGCCACGAGAGAGCAGATAAGGGGAAAGATGAGCGAGATCCTCCGATCCGTCGGGAGAGTTGATACGGTTATACTCTTCTTTGCCGGTCACGGCGATACGGAGAAAGGTGTCTACTACTATCTGCCCTACGATGCTGATATTACCAACCTCAAGGCCACCTGCATCTCCATCGTCGATCTGAGCTCTTTTGCACGGATGCTCCCGGCAAATAAGATGGCCATATTTTTGGATACCTGCAAGAGCGGCAGTGCGACTGAGGATCTGAGCACTGTTGCGCTCAAGCGCGGTTACGGGGATCGACGGATCATTGCAAATCTGGCAAAAGAGCGCGGCATTGTGGTCTTCTCATCATCCAGTCCTGCACAGGATGCCTATGAGATAAAAGCCATTGGCCATGGTATATTCACCTACTGCATGCTTGATGCCCTTCGGAACCGGCGTGATGATATCGTCAACGGGAAGCTCATCAGCATCGCCCGGCTGCTCAGCCTGGTCAATCGAACCACGAGGGATACGGCTTATCAATACCTCAAGATGGAGCAATCCCCCATACTCTATATGTTCGGTGATGATTTCGGCATCGGACTGATCAGATAGGTTTATCGTGAACATTTTGAAGTCTCAGACAGACCTGACAGGATAGAGGTAATCACCTGTTTGGCGATGCTACACCTCCACTCTCTCATGCCGTAATCTTATCCTTTCCACACAATCCGCAACCGCAGTCAGTATTTTTTAATTGACATTGATGAAAAGTGAATTATCACGATCATCTTACAATTTTATCTGGAGAGCATTGTTGACGGTATGTATCTCATTTTGCTGTTATGTATCTGGGATGAAAAATGATGAGCTTGATCGAGGATACAGGAGCTTACCATTACTTTCCCGCTTTCTCCACGGTTAAGGTACAGGAATCATTTTGACTATGCGAATACACGCTCATGAGCTCCTCGTCGTTGGGGGTGGTCTCGCCGGGACGATGGCCGTTGACGAGGCAGCCCTTCTCGGGGTTGATGTGGGATGGATCTCCAAGATCTACCCGATCCGCTCTCATTCAGGGGAGGCGCAGGGGGGCATCAATGCAGCGCTGGGCAATAATCCTGAAGGAAGAGATGACAGTATCGAGCGCCATGCCTACGATACGGTGAAGGGGAGCGATTTCCTGGGCGATCAGGATGCTATTGAGATAATGACCTGTGAAGCGCCGCAGCGTGTTGTGCAGCTTGAGCGCTGGGGATGTCCCTTCTCGCGATTTGACGATGGAACCGTTGCGCAGCGTCCTTTCGGCGGCGGCGGCTTTCCGAGAACCTGCTATGGCTCCGATAGGACCGGACACTTTCTCCTTCATACCGTTTTTCAGAAATATCTCACCATGAAAAAATACATAACGCTCTATGATGAGTACTATGTGATCGGTTTGATCATGAACGATGGCAGGTGTCGGGGAGTTATCTGCTTCAACATGCGAACTGGCCAGCTTGAGGCTCTGCAGGGACATGCGACGATATTCGCAACCGGCGGATCGGGTCGCATCTATGGAAGGACGACTAATTCTTACAGCTCCACGGCGCTGGGAGTTACTATTCCCTACTGGGAGGGTATCCCTGTTAAGGATATGGAATTTTTCCAGTTTCATCCCACGAGCATTATCGGGAAGAATATACTCATGACCGAGGGAGCCCGCGGGGAGGGAGCATATCTTATCAACGATGCGGGTGAGCGGTTCATGAAACGGTATGCACCCGAGTATATGGAAATAGCTCCCCGGGATCTGGTTTCACGTTCCATTATGACGGAGATAGGTGAGGGACGCGGCATTAATGGCGGGAGCTTTGTCTATCTCGATCTGCGGCATCTCGGGGCCGAAAAGATCAAAGAGCGGCTTCCGGGCATTCGTGAGATATGTTTGGACTTTCTGGGCATCGACCCCATTAAGAAAATGATTCCGGTGCTCCCCGCAGCGCACTATACCATGGGTGGCATCGATGTTGATTATCACTGTCGCTCGGAGGTGCCGGGCTTTTACGCCTGCGGTGAATGCGCCTGCGTCAGTGTGCACGGCGCCAACCGGCTCGGTGGGAATTCACTTCTTGAGTGTGTTGTCTTCGGCGGTCGGGCAGGGACGACTGCCGGGAACGAGGTAAAGGGGAAGGGAGCACCTGAGAGGAGTGAGATTGCAGTGAAAGTTCTCAAGCGAAAGGAGGAGGAACTCGGGGAGCTCTATCATCGGGGCGGTTCCGAGAATCAATACCATATCGCTGATGAGCTCCATGAAATAATGGATACGAAGGTACAGATATTCAGGAACAGGGCGGGACTGGAGTCGGCATTGAGAGCGATCAGGGATCTGAAGAGCCGCTTTCAAAAAATACGATCGGTCAGTGAAGGGAATGTATTCAACTACGATAAGACCTGGACACTGGAGATAAAGGCAAACCTGGATATTGCCGAGGTCATTACCCTGGGTGCGCTCAGGCGGGAGGAATCGCGGGGAGCACATTACCGCACCGATTTCCCCTCGCGAGATGATGAGCGGTGGATGAAGCACACTATCGCACGATATACTGAGAGCGGTCCGGAGCTTTCCGATAAACCCGTTTCAGTGACAAAATGGCAGCCGGAGGAGCGGAGATACTGATGGTCACCTTTCGCGTTTATCGGTATAATCCTGAAGAAAACCGAGATCCTTATTACGATGAGTATGCGGTTCCCGTTGATCCGAGCACCACGGTGCTTGAGGGATTATTTTATATACTGGAGAACATCGATTCCACCCTCTCGTGGCGCTGCTCCTGCCGTGCCGCGGTATGCGGTTCCTGTGGTATGAAGATCAACGGGAAGTATGGTCTCGCCTGTCGGACACTGGTGAAGAATCTGAAAGGCGATCTGGTCATTCTGGAGCCTCTCGCCCATCTTCCGGTCATCAAGGATCTGGTCGTCGATATGACCGATTTCTACGAGAAGTATGAGGTGATCGAGCCCTATCTCATGCCGAAGGAGCTTCCGGGAGATCGGGAGTTTCGACAGTCTCCACAGGAGCGGAAGGAACTTGACGGCCTGGTGGAGTGCATTCTCTGCGGTTCATGCTACGCCGCCTGTACCATGTGTCACTGGGATTCAGACTTTCCCGGTCCATTCGCCATTCTTGCCGCCGATGCCCGTTTGCGGGACGGGCGTGATCGGGAGGGACGGGAACGTCTCCTCAGCCTGATATCGGAGTCGGGGATATGGCGCTGCCATACCGAATTGCGATGTACCGATGTCTGCCCGAAAAAGCTCAGTCCCACTGAGGCGATAAATCACCTGAAGCGGGAAGCGGT
Source organism: uncultured Leptospirales bacterium (assembly GCA_964652955.1). GTDB lineage: Bacteria > Spirochaetota > UBA4802 > UBA4802 > JAKQUI01 > CAZZCF01. The sequence continues at coordinate 4,466 of CAZZCF010000011.1, read as the reverse complement.
CATCTATCCGTTCTTTTCATCAAAGAGTAGAGAGCTGAAGCGTCGAGAAAAGCAGTTAAAAGGGGATGAAACCGCATCGCCCGAAAAATCTATGAACAGAAGGGACTTTATCACCCTTGTGCTTATAGGTTTTATCTCTCTCGCAACGGTCGTTTTTGCCGGTCTATTCTCTTTTCCTCTTCTTCGCCGTGGGATGCGGGGCTGGAAACGGGGTTGGGTTGCAGCCGGCCCGGTGCCTGCAGTCGGAATCGGGAAGCCGGTGGAGATAGCCTATAGCCGGAAGAAGTGGGAGGGAGGAAAACTCAGCTCATATCCTCAGAAGGCATATCTGGTGAAGGGCGAATCGGGTGACCTTTACGCAATTGATCCGACCTGCACGCATCTGGGCTGCATGTGCTTCTGGGATGATTCCATACGAATGTTCATGTGTCCCTGCCACGGCGGTGCTTTCGACGTAAACGGCAGGGTTGTTCTCGGGCCTCCGCCGCGGCCGCTCAGGAGGCTGGAAGTGCGGATTGCTGACGGGAAGCTCTACCTGCGCAATGAGGAGGAAGAGGGTGTTTCGTGAGAAGCTCGGCAGGGCAATGGCATCTCTACAGCTCTCCGCTGAACGGGGCTGGTGGTATACACCGGGAACACTGCTCCTTTTCCTGTTCATTGCTCAGGTGATAACAGGCATCCTGATGTATGACGGCTACAGTCCCACCGTTGAGTTTGCTTACGACAGTGCTGAATTAATGCAGTGGATGGACTGGGGCTGGTTGATTCGGGGCATTCACTACTGGGGCGCGACCGTCATGCTCGTTGTTTCTTTTATCCACATGACGCGGGTCTACTTCCGCGCCGAGTACAAGCATCCCCATGAATTCGCCTGGATGGCTGGCATCATTCTTATTGTGTTGACCTTTTCGATGGCGTTGAGCGGTTACATACTCCCCTGGACGGATCGTTCCTACTGGGCGGCAACGATACTCACCGCGTGCCTTGACTATATTCCCTGGATCGGAAACTCTCTCATTACGTTTGTGGGCGGGAGGCATGCCGGCGATGAAACGCTCGCCTTTTATGCCACCCTGCATATGTTCATTCTCCCGGTTCTCATGGGGGGGCTGATGTTGATACACCTCCTTCTCATCAGGAGGCGCGCAACTGATGAGAAACCGGTTAACAGTTCAGCCGGAAACGGTTTTTTCTCCTTTCAGATTAACAGGGATGCAACTGTTGTTGTGCTTGTTCTGCTGATGCTGATACTCCTTTCACGGTATATCGGTGTTCCCATGGATAAGCGGGCCGCACCGCTTGCAGAGGTCAATGCCGTGCCAAAACCCGAGTGGTTCATCCTCTTCGGATATGAGATACTCAAGATGTTCACGGGAAAGTGGATAGTCATCGTTATCACTGTTGTCCCCGCTGTGGGTATGATCCTCGCGCTCTTTCTTCCCTTCTATGATCGAAGCGCGGAACGAGCTCCGCTGAGGAGGCCCCTCGCTGTTGCTGCCGGCGTTGCGCTCCTCCTCGTTATCGGGTATCTCACCCTCATCGCTCATATCTCCACGCCGCTGCCGGGGAGACTATTCGCTCCGCATCGAAACCTCTCTCTTCGGGAGCTTGCCGGTATGGCGCTCTTCGAGAAGAATCTCTGCTATAGCTGTCACAGCGTTCTGGGAAATGGCATGAAGAATGCGCCCGATCTCTGGAAAATAGGAACGAAGTATGACAGAGATTATCTCAAGAAGCTCCTGGAAGATCCCGACAGGGTTCTCGGGAAAGGGAAGATGGTGAAATATCACATCGATGAGAGGGATCGGAGTGCGCTGATCAGTTATTTGCTGAGCCTGAACTTCATCCGGTTTGAGGAGCAGGTTATTGCATCACCGTACCTGCGGGCGGCATATCTCCTGTACCGTCATGAGGGAGATATACGAACGACTGTGAAAGAACGTACGCGGGCTCCTGATGAAATGATAAAGCGAATATCGTTGATTCTGGGCGAGCATCGATCCCGACTGGCAGCAAAGGGTGAAGAGATATCGGATACTCGTATAGATGAGATTGCATGTTATCTTTTATCGCTAATGAGGGGAGAAGTCCGATGAGTGATGAAAATAAGAACAATCGGATTGTGCTCAAACGGGAGGTGTTCTCACTCGCCGAGTGGCGCTCGACCCAGGTGGGAATGTGGGCATGGCTGCTTCAGAGGATTTCAGCGATCTGCATTATCGCTCTGGTTTCGCTTCATCTGGTCTACCCCTATGAGGTGATTATTCAAACGCTTATGGCTTTCTTCGTCTGTTTCCATGCAGTTCTGGGGCTCCGCGTCATTATACTCGACATCAGCAAGCGAGTCGTTCTTCAGAAGGTTCTCTTCTGGTCTCTTGCGGTACTGGGAATGGTGCTCTTCTATCTGATACTGAAGCTGAGGATTCTTTACTTCTGAGAAGAGGCGGCGTGATCGAAAACGAAAGAAATTGCTCCCGGGGATCGTATCAATCTCACATAACCCGCAACGGAACAAATCTGAAGAGACCGTGCCGCTGCACTGAAAAATCATTTTCATGTTTTATTGCTTTTATCATCTCCTGATGGTATGCCCCGATGGGTGCAACAATAATACCTGCCGGATTGAGTTGCTCGGTCCATGCAGAGTAGATGAAGGGCGCAGCGCAGGTAACGATAATCCGGTCATAGGGTGCCTTCGGCGGATACCCCCTGCTCCCATCTCCCTGTATAACGTTGACGTCGAGATTCAGTTTGGCGAGGATTAACGCGGCCGCCTTTGCGAGATGAGGTATACACTCGAGAGTGGTTATGTCCCCCTTTGCTCCGATGAGATGTTTTATAAGCGCTGCATTCCACCCGGTACCGGTTCCCACCTCGAGAACATGCAGACCTGCACTGAGTTCCAGGAGATCGAGCATAAAGGCAACGGTCGATGGCTGCGAGATAGTCTGTTCCTCCCCAAGGGGGACGGGCCTGTCGGCGTATGCCTCGACGAGCGAGGTTCCTTTCGGAACGAAGTGATGCCGCGGCGTTTTCCGCATGGCGTCGAGTATTCTCTGATGGTGAAAGCCCTTCTCCCGAATAGTCGAAATCATGTTCTGTATGTAGTAATCAACTGAGGGCATTGAAAATCCTAACGATTTCTGCTGGATTAAGCCAGAATCCTCAGACGATACGTCGGCGTTTCATCTGGGGGTGGCACTGCATTTAATACCTATTCGAAAATGGTAATATATGACATGTTATGATATCAGTTAAAAAGCCCATGAAAAAATAAATACTACAAGTAACTTTTTTCATGGAACAGTTCCCAGGCGATACGTCGACGTATCGCCTGGGAGCGAGGCGTGCCGGCTGCATGATTATTGAAATCCTTATTTTGCTTGTATTTTTATGTCTCTCAATGAATTATATTTACCCGTTCTTTATATTATATTGTTCAATTGCATCCGGGAGGTATCATGTACTATCATCTCTTGCCTGTCCCTCTGTACCTTGTTGGCATAATTGTCTATGCACGAGCCCGTAGGAAGAACAACCTGAAAGTGGTGGCTGTCGTGCAGCCGCTCAATACCGCGCTGGGCATTCTCATCGCGGCCCTGAGCCTGTCCAATTTTTCAGTATGATGAAGGGAGCGGATGAATACTCAGGAGAATATCCATGAGCCGCATTAAGTATTTTATTGTGGTTGTGTGCATAGCAATAGCCGTTTTTAGCCTTTACCGTTTCAGAATGGCCGATCTGATACGGATGGTGCAGAATGTGGATCTTGCGGAGCGGGGAATAGATCTGCACTTCGGCTATGTGCCCCCGGGGCTCTACAGCGCTCCCTTTGTGATTGATTTTAGCAGATATCTCTATCGGCTCTCCGGCGGGAGAATTGATATTGCCATCATCAATGCCTATACGGTTGGCAATTTTGAAAAGGATTCGATTCGATCAATTGAATCGGTTTCGAATATGCTCGACCCCACCAGCAAGTATAAGGATACCTGGTTCGGTGTTTTTATCATTGAGGACGATTCCGGATTCAGAGGGAGGCGCTTTCTTCTCAAAGATGCTTTTTCCGGACCTGACGATCCGGAAAATCTCAATGTGGATTCGTTGATAAGACTGCCGGAACTTGATCAGAAGCTCATCGTCTTCAATACGCATCAGAATCAGCGAGGATATACAATCCGGGATTTCGAAGATGATTTTTTCTTCGAGCCGGTTGCGGGAAGTGGAATAAAAAGAGAAATCATCATCGATAGGGCCGGAAGGAGATGGCTGAAAGTGAGCTCATCCTTCAGGACGGTTGCTGCCCTGACCGATATCCGGATTACCGATATGCGACTTTTCAGTTCCATCCGAAGCTATATCGGGCTGCCCACAGATGAAGTATATCGTCATGTCGAGCCCTGGCATCCGATTGTGATAAAGGGCTCTGTTCTTGCTCGCTACTTCGAGTGTCAGGCGAAGGGCTT
>CAZZCF010000010.1:57149-61118 GCA_964652955.1 uncultured Leptospirales bacterium | reverse complement strand
TTTGTAGTTATTATCAACGTTTCAACTGGCACAGAGAGACTTTTCAAATGTGAGAATAATAAAAAAAGAAATATTTAGTCCTGGCAATCGTCTTGTTTTGCTCCAAACGTAGGAATTTTTAATACCTTTATTCGCCCCCCCCCCCGTCTCCCCCTGGGTTGCATGCTGTTACTATGTCTTTTACGAATATAACGGGGCATTTCGTTATCCTTGGCGAACAGGCGGCCCGGAAGGCCGCCGGAGCCGCAATCACAGGATGCGATATTTGCGGCGGAGCGAGCAAGGATATCAAATGCCCCGGCCTTTTGCATTAACGTGGTGAGGTCTCAACCCCTTTATTCAGTCAAGCTACCGTAAAGTTATACCGAAAATAGTAGAAGAGTACTCTCCGCCCCTTTCGGGGGCGGGTTGGGGGCACTACGTACAGTGCCCTAAGAGCAAATTCGCAACGAGGTGATCGCAATGATGAGATCGCTCTGGACTGCGGCTTCGGGGATGATTAGCCAGCAGTTCAATATCGACACCATCTCCAACAACCTGTCCAATGTGAATACGACCGGTTTCAAGAAGAACCGGGCCGAATTCGAGGATCTGATTTATCAGACGCTGCTCATGGCGGGGACGCCTGCGACGGAGGTGAGCGAGGTGCCCACCGGCATACAGGTCGGCCACGGGGTCAAGACCGCCGCGACGCAGAAGCTCTTCTCGCAGGGGAGCCTGCAGTCCACGGAGAACAAGCTCGACCTGGCCCTCGAAGGCGAGGGGTTCTTCAAGGTGCAGCTCTACGACGGCTCCTTTGCCTATACGCGGGACGGCTCCTTCAAGATCGACTCCAACCGGCAGGTGGTCACGGCGAACGGCTATCTCCTGGAGCCGCCGCTGGTGCTGCCGGAGAGCTTTATCATGAACACCCTCTCCATCAGCCAGGACGGCAGGGTCACCGTCAAGATAATCGGCGACGATGATCCCATTGAGGTGGGACAGCTCGAGGTGTACCGCTTCGTCAATCCCGCCGGCCTGCAGAGCATCGGCCAGAACCTCTTCAAGACGACGCCCGCCTCGGGCGAGGAGATTCCCGGGCAGCCTGGTCTGAACGGCATGGCCAAGACGCATCAGGGGTTCCTCGAGATGTCGAATGTCAAGGTCGTCGAAGAGATGGTGGGGATGATAGTCGCCCAGCGGGCCTACGAGGTGAACTCGAAGGCCATTCAGGCATCGGACTCGATGCTCGCCACGGCCATCAATCTGAAGAGGTAACGGTGAAGCGATTACTGATACTCCTCTTTTCACTGGCGCTGACGCACACCGCGCTCGCCGCGGAAGTGAGCGTCTTCCTGATTCCGATTGTCGATCATCATGATGAGCTGACTCTGCGCGATATCGCCCGGCTTGAATGCCCGGCGGCGGTGCAGGATGAGCTCTACGCCATTCCGATCGGCAGTGATCTCTACCGGGACGGCTATATCGATCGGAAAGAGGTGTATACCCTCCTGCGAAAGCATAGTGCGGGAAGGGTGACGGTATACGGGAATGCGATCAGAGTGCTGGCCGATTCCGATATCGCACCTGTCCCGGAAAAACATAACAGGATTCAGTCGGGGAGCGTCCTCCACGTCGTGGTGAAGAAGCGGGGGGTTTCGGTGGAGATTACCGGCACCGCCCTCGAGGATGGGAAGAGGGGTGATGAGATCCGCTTCAAGATTGGGAACAGGCGGCTCAAGGGAAGAGTCGCCGATATGAAACGGGTGGAGGTAACCCTGTGATAAAGAGACTCCTTGTCATCTTCCTCCTCCTCCCGGTTTCCGCTTCCTTTGCGAAGAGCCTCTGGAGCGATCGGAACATGTACTCATCGGGCGAAATCCTGCGCGTCGGTGACATCGTCACCGTTAAAATAGAAGATATCTCACAGATGCGATTCTCCATTGTCGTCAACAGCAATAATGCTTTCAGCATCAGCTCAAATCCGGACGCCAACATTACCGGCTTTCTGCCGAAGGTCTCCTCGGATCGGAAGGTGCAGAACACCGATAAAACCGATTTCTCCGGCAAGGGGAACATGATGGTCTCCATTGCGGCGCGGGTCAATGCGAAGCTCGCCGACGGAAAGTTCAGAATATCGGGAACGCGGCAGTACTCCTTCAACGGCGTGACGAGCAGCTTTATCGTTTCCGGCATTATCGATTCCTCCCTGATGAAGGGGAGGAGCATCCTCTCCGATGATATCGCCAGTTTCAGGCTCGAGGTGCGTGGCGTTCGGGAGGGGATCGGCATCGAATTAACGCGGCCGCCCCTCAAGGAGGGGGAGACCGCCTCACCCGCGCTGACCGAGGAGGAGAAGCAGCGGATTATTATCGATTATCTGAAAAAAATGATACAGGAACTGACGAGATAGGACTATGAGGCGAATAACGATAGCGGCCCTCTGTGCAATAATACTTGTCCCCGCGCTCCTGTCTGCCGGGGTGACGGTGAAGCTCCGCGACATCACCTTCATCGAGGGCTTCAAGGAGAATCAGGTCTTCGGCTTCGGCCTGGTGGTCGGCCTGCAGGGAACCGGCGATACGAAGTCGATGCTCACCAGGTCCTCCATGCAGAATCTCCTGAGAAATCTGGGACTCGAGTACGGCGAAGAATACGATTCGAAAAATGTCGCCTCGGTGATGATCACCGCCAAGCTCCCCCCCTATGCACGGGTGGGGGACCGCCTCGATGTGACCATCTCCTCGATCGGCGACGCGAAATCCCTCGAGGGGGGAATCCTCCTGCAGTCACCACTGCGGGGAGCCGATGAGAAGATATATGTTGTCGCGCAGGGCTCCCTCTCGGTGGGGAGCGCCGAGGCGAAGCGGAAGGCCGTGAAGACCGTTGCCAGCATCACCAACGGCGGTATCGTCGAGCGGGGCATCGCTCCCGATTTTATCGTCGATAACAGCTTCCGCCTGGTGGTGATGAACTGGGATTTCGCCGTGGCGGATCAGATTATCAAGGCGCTCACGGAGAAGTTTCCCGGGTCGAAACCGGCGCTCGTGAAGGATGGCACCATCAGGATTGTCATTCCCGAGGGGAAGGACATCAGCGAATTCATTGCGGCCGTTGAGAACATCGAGATTACCCCGAGCTACACGGCGCGGGTTATCATCAACGAGAAGGACGGCACCATTGTGATGGGCGGCGAGGTGAAGATATCGGAGGCGCTCGTCAGCAAGGAGGGCATCACCGTTCGCGTCGAGAAGGGCGATAAAACATCCACTGTGGCGCACCTGAAGGAGGCATCGACGGTGAAGGATCTCATCGATACGCTCCACTTCATCGGTGCATCGACGCGGGACATCATCGCCATACTGAAATCGCTGAAGGATGCCGGTGCCCTGCACGCCGAGCTTATCATAAAATGAGGGGGATATCATGATAGTCCGCGGGCTCTACGATACCATACAGCTTCAGGATAAAGGCGTTGCCGAAAAGATGCGCCGTGCCGCCGATCGGAATATCGACTTCACTGAGCTTGTCGAAGAGCGCATCGCGGAAGATAATCCCGATTATAAAAAACGTCCGGTGGAGGACAGGAAGCTGATGGATGTCTGCATGCAGATGGAGTCCCTCTTCGTCGCGCGCATGCTCAAGGCGATGCGGGATACCGTACACAAACAGGATCTCTTTCACGGCGGCTTCCCCGAAGAGGTCTTCGAAGATATGCTCTACGATGAATACGCGCTTCAGCTCTCCCGCAAAGCGAAGCTCGGCCTTGCGAAGATGCTCTACGACGAGATGAGCAGGAAGTAACCGCTCCCATACCGTATACTTACCAGAAGAACCCGAAACCTCACTTTGCAATGTATTGAGAAGTATCTCAAAAATCACATTTTTCAGAGGTTTTTTATATAATATCTTTCAAGCGGGGGAGCGCTGATGCATCCTCGACCCGCTTCTATATCCCCTTTATTATCTATGAAGCCCGCCACAGCGGTA
>CAZZCF010000010.1:50305-57049 GCA_964652955.1 uncultured Leptospirales bacterium | reverse complement strand
TCCTCGACCCGCTTCTATATCCCCTTTATTATCTATGAAGCCCGCCACAGCGGTATTCACGGCACCGACGGCAATAAAAGCGCTTGCGCTCCGTTTCGGCTCAGGTGCGTATTATTTCCTTGCAATAATATCTATCGTTTTCATACTTAAATCTCTGTCAGGATAAAACTATGGTCAACGATGAGGAGGATTTTTTTTATGGAAGCTCTCGATCACATCAGATCGCGCCTGGCATCCGGGCTCACCGGTTTGAATCAGGAGAAGAAAAAGGGAAAGAAAATTATCGGATATATCCCCGGCGGGTATTTTCCGGAAGAGCTCGTTATTGCGGCGGGAGCGGTCCCGGTCTGCATGATTCGGGGCGGAGACCACAGTGCTGTTGAGGCGTCGATCGCTTATGTCGATCGCTGGATAGACACCTTTTACCGGGCACAGATCGGGAGCTGCATTTCCGGGGAAGATCCATACTATCGGATGCTCGATGCCCTTTTCGTCCCCATAACCGACGCCAACAGCCGGGCGCTCTCCGATACGCTGATGTATCACACCGATATGGATATCTTCCCCTTCGGCATCCCCCATACCAAATCTGAAGACGGCTGCCGGTACTATCTTCACGGGCTGACGAAAGTTAAGGACAAACTGGAACAGATGACCGGAACGGAAATTACCGGTGAGCGGCTGGCCGATGCGATTGCGGTGTGTAACAGGGAACGGGAGCTTTTACGGGAGATCTGCCGGTTCAGAAAATCCCCCGATATGGCTTTGAGCGCTCAGGACTTTGTCATGCTGAATCACGCTTCGATGATTGTCGATAAGGCGGAATTCATACAGAACCTGGAGGATCTGGTCAGAGAGTTACAGGAGATCGAAACTGCTGCAATGAAGGGACCGCGGATCCTCTTGACCGGATCGACCCTGGCAATGGGTGATTACAAGATCATCGAGCTGATCGAATCCTGCGGCGGCAACGTGGTCATCGAAGAATTCGCAGAGGGCATCATACCCTACTGGATTACGGTGAAAACCGACGCCGATCCCATGGGCGCCCTGGCCGATGCGTATTTCACGGATCGGGTCGCCCCGGCCTGGTTCAGGCCCGGGGACGAGCGCCTGGAAAACCTGATTCAACTGGCCGGGGACTTCTCGGTCGATGGCGTTATATGGTATCAACTGATGTATCGGGAATCATACAAAATGCAGTCCTTCTATTTCCCTGAGATGTTGAGAAAAGAGACAGGGCTGAGCATGCTGACGCTCGAGTCGGATTATGATCCGGCAGAGACCGGTCAGATGTCGACGCGTATAGAAACCTATATCGAAAGCATTCGGAGGTAATCATGGCGCCCTACTATAGTGAGCTGTTGAAGCTCTGCGGGTTTGAGGAGGAGGAGATCACCGGCCAGCAGCATCGTATCGAGTCGGCCTTTAAAAAGCTGGATCTGGGCCCGAAAGACATGGAGAAGGCCGCCGGCCGGGTGAAAAAGTATTTCGATATCGAGCTTCGTGGTGTCAGAAAGATCCTGGGAGTATGGATAAAGGAGCTCATCGATCTCGTTCTGGCCAGGGAGGAGGGGAAAAAGCTCATCTACTACGGCTATCCGCCCTTTCAGTATACCGGTCTGGCGATCAAGGCGGCCGCAGCGGCACAGGGCGAATTCTGGATAGGATGCCCGGAAATGATTTTTTGCCAGACCTTCGGGCAGATCTTCAACAAGCTGATACCCATTCTTGAAGAGGGAGAAGCCCAGGGGTTGCCGCCCGGCCATGCCATGTGCTCGCTGCTTCAGATCAAAAACGGTGCGCTTTCGAAAAAGATGATACCGACACCGGATCTGTCCATCGCGACCAGCTATTTTTGTGATATGGGCCCGAAAGCGGATGAGCTCATGCAGCACCGCTACGGCGGCTATCCGGTTCTGTATGTTGACAGCTGCCTGGATTCCCCCTGGGGGGAATGGCCCGACTTTGATCAGGAGCGCGTGCATTACTTTGGGAAACAGCTTAACGGGTTGTTCCGGTCCCTGAAAGACCTGCTGGGAATCGAGATTGACAACGACGTCTGGTACGGCGCCAGAAATCTGGCGGCACCACTATTCATGGCTACCAACAATTTGGCGATGTTACTGGCATCCGATCCGGTTCCCCTTGATATTGCCGATTCGGAGCTGGTCATCAACCTCCCCGCCGCGGGCATGGGAGTGGCAATTGAAGAGGGCGCCGAAGCGGTGGAGATACTGGTGGAGGAGGTAAAAAAACGGGTCGAAGAGGGATTCGGCGTTGTCCCTCGAAATGCGCCCAGGGTGCTCCTTACCTTTCAGAGCCTGGTGGACCCCGTCTTCAACCGGCTCTTCAGCGAAGTGGGACTGGCGGTGCCGTCAATCTATGTCCTGTTGCCGCCTCCGAACAAGCCGAAGTCCCTGCCGTATCCCACGCTGGGCGAGAAGCGGGCCGAGGTGGCCATGTTCGGCGGGATGTACCACAGCTCTTACGGATTGATCAAACGCATGCAGGAATGCATAGCATTTACCCAGGTAGACGGCGTCGTCTACAACTATCATTATAGTTGCCGTCCGTTGACCTGTAACAGCAAGCTGGTAAAGCCCTTTATCGAAAGGGAATCGAAACTGCCGACCCTTCTGCTCGATATGGATTACTATGATGATCGAAACTATTCAGCGGCGGCGCTTCGTACGCGCCTCGAAGCATTTGCCGAAATGCTGAAAGCAAAAAAGGCCACTGCGTAAAAGGACTTTTCCTATGAAATCGGATGAAGCACTTATTGCCGGGATCGACATCGGTGCCGCGACGGCGAAAGCGGTTTTTCTCAGAGGGACTGAAATACTCTCCTCCTGTGTCATTCCGACCGGTGAAAGCGTCAAAAAGGCGGCCGAGACGGTGATGCAGCAGATGCTTGATGAGTTACGCCTCTCGAAAGAGGAAGTTGCGTATAGTATCGCGACGGGATACGGAAGACGGGCGGTGGATTTCGCAGATGAAGTTATCACGGAAATTTCATGTCACGGGAAGGGCGTCAGCTTTCTCTATCCTGAGGCGCGGACGGTGATCGATATCGGGGGCCAGGACAGCAAGGTGATCGAGATCGACGTGACGGGAAATATCGCCAACTTTGTAATGAACGATAAATGCGCCGCGGGCACGGGGAGGTTTCTGGAGGTAATGGCGAGGGCTCTCAATGCCGATATCGGAGAGATAGGAATGCTCTCTTTACAGGGTGACGAACCGTGTCAGATCAGCAACACCTGCACGGTTTTTGCAGAATCGGAAATGATATCCCTCCGGGCTGAAGGGAAGAGCAGAGATAATATTCTGGCCGGTATTCATTCGGCCATGGCGCATCGAATCATCATCATGGGTAATTCGGTGGGATTTAAGAAACAGATCGTCTTCACCGGCGGGGTTGCAAAGAATACAGGGATGAAAAAGGCCCTGGAAGATCGCCTGGGGCAGGAAATCCTCATACCCGAGAACCCTCAGATTATCGGTGCCCTGGGAGCGGCGATTCTCGCAGGGAATAAAGTTAAAAGGTAGCGGAATATTCAATCTCGGTATTTTTCATAATCAGCAGAATCTACGGCAAGGTGCGGATATTCATCCGCGCCTTGCCGGTGTTTGATATATAAAAAGAGCTTGCGCTCGCTTCCATGTGCGGTATAATGCTCTTTCGTTTTTACTTATGAAATATATATGCAGTTTCGGGAATGCCTCGGGACTGCCGTGATTCAATTTATTTAGCGGGAGATAACCGATGATCAAAAAGTATATTGTTTCGAAGTATACAGAAGGTGATTTTATTATTCAGAGCAAGGCGCAGTATCTTTTCCTTTTCTGTCTGCTGCTTTCAGTGGTGTTGACAGTGCTCCTTTTCCTCGACATGATCTTCAGCCCCGATCAGTTCATCAAATCGGTCACGAGCATGACACCTATCATTTCCGTTTCCCTGATCGCGCTTGTTCTCATTACCAGGGGGAGATATCATGCTGCGGCGTACCTGTTCCTGCTTTTTGGTGCTGTCGGCATTCTGATCAATTTATTCACCGCAAAGGACGGCTATGCCTCGTCAATGCACTACGTGCCCGGATTCATTGTTCTGACGATTCTCTTTGCGAATAGGATTCTGGCTTCGATATTCACCGGCGTTTTCGTTTGTGTCTATATCGCCTACTATTTCATGATGAAGGGGGCCGGCATTGATCAGAGCTCTCTGAGCATCGCTTTTAACAGCTCACTCTCGTCGCTGGTATTGACCTACATTGTCGCGCATTTAATCGTCAATACGCTTAACCGGGCGATCGTACGGACCGGCGAAGAGTCCGAGAAAAATCTGAAGCTGTACCAATCGACTGCGGAACTGTTGCAGAAGGTGAAGGAGCAGGTATTCACCCTCTCGGCTTCATCTGAAGAGATGTCGAAAACATCGGAGAGTTTTTCGGAGAACGCACAGAATCAGGCTGCCTTCGTCGAGGAGGTTACCGGTACCGTTGAAGAGGTCAGCAGCGTTGTTGAGAATGTCTCTTGCAATGTGAGTGAGCAGCAGAACAGCATAACCCGTCTCATGGCAATTATTGATAGGCTCTCTGAGATAGTCAGGGCAGTTGGCGAGCGCAATCACGAGGCCCTTGCCGCGACGGCAGGCATTTCGGAAACGGTGAAGACAGGAGAGAAATCCCTGAACATGATGAACAGGAGCATGGCGAATATCATCGAAAGCTCGAAGGAGGTGACCGGCATCGTTGAGATAATCACTGATATCTCGGATAAGATAAACCTCCTCTCGCTCAACGCGGCTATTGAGGCTGCTCGGGCCGGTGACGCGGGGAGAGGATTTGCCGTGGTCGCTGACGAGATCTCGAAGCTCGCCGATCGGACCGCAACGAGCATCAAGGAGATTGACCGGCTCATCAGGGCGAATGATGCTGAAATTAGCAGCGGCATGTCGAACGTCGATCAGTCCGTTCAGGTTATGGGAATGATAATTGAGGAAGTAACCCGCATTGACAGCATTACCAATGCTGCGGCGGAGAATGTAAAGGATCAGATAGCGAAGAATGATGAGCTGAACACTGAGGCTGCCAACACGAGGGCTCGAACAGATGAGATCAGAATTGCCAGTGAAGAGTTGAAAACAGTAATGCATGAAATTTCGAAATCCGTTACCAGCATAAACGACCTGATCCAGGCCAACGCGTCCGGTGCCGAAGAGATGGCGAGCACGTCAGATGTTGTAAAAAGAGTTGCGCTCTCTCTCAAGAACGAGGTCGAGAGCTTTTCTGCTTGATGGGGATTGCGGCGCATTCGGTCTGTGCTCCCCGTCGTTGTTTTCAGCTCACCGGATACTACAGGCGCGTGCGCCCCGCTTCAGCGCAGGTACGTATTATTTTCTTGCAATAATCCTCACCACTGTTAGATTGTGCCCCGCTGAGTTCAGGAACCTGGATGTGTGTTATGATTAAGAATGATATTGAATTGCTGAAAAGGGGCACCGAGGAGATAGTTCCGCTCGATGAATTTGCTGCGAAGCTCAAGCGATCGGAGCAGAACGATGAGCCGCTCATAATCAAGGCCGGTTTTGACCCGACGGCACCCGATATACATCTCGGGCACACGGTTCTCCTGCGGAAGATGAAGCATTTTCAGGATATGGGTCATACGGTTATATTCCTCATCGGCGATTTCACCGGCATGATAGGGGATCCCTCGGGCAAGTCGGAGACGCGGAAGCGGCTGACGCGGGAGGATGTGCTGCGCAATGCCGAAACCTATAAGAAGCAGGTCTTCAAGATTCTCGATCCGGAGAAGACCGTTGTCGACTTCAACTCCCGCTGGTGCGAGCGGATGAGCTTCTCCGACGTTCTCGACCTGACGGCGCGATACAATGTCGCCCGCATGCTCGAGCGCGATGACTTCTCGAACCGGTATCGCGAGGGGAAGTCCATATCCATTCTGGAATTCATGTACCCGCTCATACAGGGATACGATTCCGTTGCGCTGAAGGCCGACATCGAGCTCGGCGGCACCGATCAGAAGTTCAACCTCCTGGTCGGTAGGGACATTCAGCGTGAGTACGGCATGGAGCCGCAGGTTATCATCACCATGCCGCTCCTCGTCGGCACCGACGGGGTGCAGAAGATGAGCAAATCACTCAACAACTACATCGGCATCGACGAGCCCCCCCGGGAGATATTCGGGAAGGTGATGTCGATCTCCGATGAGATTATGTTCCTCTACTATGAGTACGTCACCGATGTTCCCATGGACGAGGTGAACGGGTATCGTGAAGGGATTCGCGACGGCACCCGTCACCCGCGGGACGTCAAGGTACGGCTCGCGAAGGAGATCTGCGCTCAATTCTACGATGAGGAGACCGCCGGCCGGGCGGAAGCCGAATTCAATAAGATATTCGTGAAGGGTGATGTCCCCGATGAAATTCCGGAATATGCGATACCGGCAGAGGAAGCGGAGGAGGGGCGCATCTGGATAGTGAAGCTGCTGGTGCTCTCCGGCATGGCAAAGACGAACGGCGAGGCCCGGCGGCTGATTCAGGGCGGGGGCGTCTCTCTCGATGGCGAGAAAATTCCCGGTGATGACTTTGAAATAGACCTCCCCGTTGAGGGAATTATCAAGGTTGGAAAGCGGAGATTCGTGAGAATTGTCGGGTAGTTCTCGCCGGCAGCGTGCATCGGGGTAATATATTACAAGGCGTAGAACCTTGAGTTTTGTTTC
>CAZZCF010000010.1:0-50205 GCA_964652955.1 uncultured Leptospirales bacterium | reverse complement strand
GGCAGCGTGCATCGGGGTAATATATTACAAGGCGTAGAACCTTGAGTTTTGTTTCGAGGATGTAAGCTCTTTTGCTGTAAACAGAAAAGGGTTGCCTTCGAAGCATGTTTGCCTTGTAACAAAATACCCCGTCGATGCTTGCATCGCCCAGTGCGACAGCACTGGCAGCGTGCTGCGGGGTAATTTATTGTGTAACCATTTTATACCTCAGATGACAGATAATAGTGATTTAGAAATTGTCGATCGAGTCCTGGCGGGCGAAGTTGATGCTTTCTCGGTGATTATATCCCGGTATCAGGATAAGATATTTCGGTACGTTTATTCTCAGGTCAACAGCTATGATGAGGCCGTCGACCTGACGCAGGAGATACTGGTTGTCGTTTTCGAATCGCTCCGTTCTTTCAGGAGGGAGGCAAAGCTCTATACGTGGATATTCAGTATAATGGTCAACTTCTGCAAGAACTATCGGAAAAAGCGGAGGCGATTCAATACCGTGCCGCTGGAGAGTGCGACCGGGGGATATGAGATTCAGATACCGGATACGAGGCATGATCCCGAAAAGGAGCTGGTGGATTCAGATTCGCTCCGCATCGTCAAAGAGGAGCTTTTTCAACTGCCCGATGACTACAAGGAGATACTCATCCTGCGTGATATTGAGGGGTTGCCCTATAATGATATATCCAGCATACTGGGAATACATCTCTCGAACGTAAAGGTCAGAATTCACCGGGGGAGAGAGATGCTCAGAAGGCGATTAAAGGAGAGGGGGCTCATATGAAGAAACATATTCCCTTTCAAAAGCTCTCTGATCTCTATGATGAGAAAATCCCTTCCCACTCGGAGCGGGCCTCGTTGCACGAGCATATTGAGTCCTGCAGCCGGTGCCGGGAAGACTATGAAGCCCTTCAG
Organism: uncultured Leptospirales bacterium; assembly: GCA_964652955.1. Taxonomy (GTDB): domain Bacteria; phylum Spirochaetota; class UBA4802; order UBA4802; family JAKQUI01; genus CAZZCF01. The sequence goes on along the minus strand of CAZZCF010000010.1, from coordinate 49,296 downwards.
GCGATGATAGGGATGGTGCAGGCGATGACTGCCTATCGGATTTGCGAAAGCTCCTTCGTCGCTGAGACCATGAAGCGGGTCAGGCTTCTCGATGACGCACGACGAAAGCGGAACAGAAAGTACGCGGCGCTCTCTGCAGCCGCTGCAGGCATCATCCTGATAATCACCTATGGCATGTTTTCCTTTATGAGAGACGCGGAGAGAAGTGGTGTTCTCAAGCGGATCAGCGCTCTCGAGGAGGAGTATCGGAACGAGCAGGACCGATCGCCGAAGAGCTATGATGTTATGAAAACAGAGTACGACAGGGAGCGGGTTCTCTCAATTCTGCAGCGGAACAGGGCGCGCGTTTATGACGTCTATGAAAAACATGTGGAGGGGGAGGTCGGCCTCTCCGGTTTGAGAAAGTTAAAACGTGAGCTCGCCGAGCGTTTACAGCAGGACTATCCCGGGCAGAGACGGGAAACCGTTGAGCAGACGGAAGAGGGATTCGGGTATGATGTCATCCCCGAGCGGGAATGGACCTCACTGATTGAGGGTGAGCCCGTCATCAGGTTCGACGATGAGCCCGTCATCAGGTTCCGGGTGAATTTAAAGTAGTGCTGCTTCTGCCGGAAAGCGGGAACAGCCGGAATCTGCCCACCGCAGGTAAGTATTTACTTCTTCTTCGATGAGAGGTATTCTATCGTGTCTCCCAGCTCCAGGTAGAAATCGTGCAGCTCATCTTTTTTCCGCAGGGGCCTGAAGTCCGGTCTGGCGCCTTTCTGCACCTCTCTGAGGTACTGTGTCATCACATGGACGGGGCCTGCGATCTTGTGCGTGAAGAAGAGGGAGAGGATGAAGATAACGGCAGTCTGTATCACGATTAGAATTATGATGCAGTAGATAACGAACGTGCTGTTCTCCTTGATGGTGATGAGCTTCCCGACGGTCGCGCGAAATGTTTGCTCGCCCTTTTGTATCGCTTTATTCTCGGAATTGTGCAGGGCGGGGGTTTCGAGGAACATCTCGATCATGCTGTGCTGAGAATCGACAATCTCCCTGATCATGACGTTGTTGCTCCGTGCAAAAGAGAGGAGCACCGCAGAAACAATGAGAAGCGTTGCGAGGGGGAGTATGGCTGCGCGGAGTGAGGTGCCGAGCTGGAATCCCCGGTCGATGACATACTTTTTTCTCTTCTCTTTCATGGGCTGCTCCAGTACGAATAGAATCTCTCTTTGTACCGTTCACGGAGAATGGCGACGGTGCGGTCGACGGTCCGCATTAATTAGTTACTCTTCGAGATATTTCGTCAATATTTTTTAATTGCATTAATAGATAAAATCGTGAGATAATGAACCTGGCCACGCTGAAGGAATCGGTGATAACCGGTGTGACGGAGGGAACTGTATGAAAACCGTGAGTATAATATCCTCCTTTATTGCATGCATGTTTTTGCTGGTGACAGTGATCTTCGTTCTAATTAAAGACTGGCGCTCGCAGATTAACCGGTACTATTCATTCTTTGCCCTCTCCGGGCTCGGCATTCTCCTGATGATGTTCTTCCAGTATGCCTTTCCCGAATCTCCCTATCTGACAGAATTGAATCGGATTTCCCAGTTCTGTACGACGCTCTGTTTTGCCGCCCTTTTCGTTCTCTCCTTTGTTTTCCCGAGGGGTGAGAAGAAATTCCCTTTCTCATACGGCTTTCTGATGCTGCTCCCCGCAATCACGGTGAGCTGTATTGCGGTTTTCACCGATTGGACTATTACCAGGGCCTATTTCGAAGGCGATTCCCTGATGCGTGATTTCAGATTCTTTTACACCATCTATGCCCTTATCGCCTTCTCCTATCTGATACTCGCCATCGCGAGCTTTGTCAGAAAATATCTCATCACCAAGATCGATATCTTTCGCAAACAGATGCGTTTTGTGTTTCTCGGTACCTCCATCGCGGTATTCTTCGCTGCAATCTTCTCAATCGTGCTGCCGCGATTTTTCAACTACACGGAGATGTATGTTCTCGGTGCCTCCCTGGCGGCATTTCTCGCAATCTTCTCTCTCTACTATTCTATCATTTCATATCAGATGATGGATATTACCACTGCCATTCATAAAACAGTAATGTACGCTATTATCTCCATGGCTATCTTTCTGCCGATATACTTGATCGTGCAGATGCACGACAGCACTGTGTGGATTACCGGTGAGCTCCCTCCGATCATTCTAACCGGGTCGATTGTGTTCGTCTTCCTCCTCTTCTCAAACTATATTCAGCCGGTTATCGATAAGGCTTTTAAGAGAAGACAGTACGAGTTCGAGAACATCCTCGATACGTTTATCAGAGAGGTGGAGGAGCGGAGAGATTTCAGAAAGCTCGTCGAGCAATCGGTGAATGTCCTCTTTGATGCGCTCTTTCTCCGAAATGCATTTTTTGTCTCTTTCGATGGCGGGACAAAGCGGTATGAGCAGCTCTACGGTCGCGGTGAGGAGATAGAGTTCACTCCCCTCGACAGGAACGCCACCGTCATCCGGTGGTTTGTCCGGGACAGGGAGATGGTGCACATCGATTGGGTGTACACCGATGATAAAACCTTCGGCGATGTGCGCGATGATTTCATCGAGTTTTATTCTCGGTACCGGCTGAAGCTTATCCTGCCGATGTATCATGGTCAGCGCCTGCTCGGAATCCTGTGCCTCGGCGAAAAGGATTCTCTTGCTGCCTATAAACCCGATGAGCTGGATAATCTGCGGCAGTTTCAGCGGGAGAGCAACACGCTCATATCCAACGCGCTCTCGTATGAAGAGGCACGGAAAGAGCAGATGATTGCACGGACCATGGAGCTCTCGTCGGATATCATGTCACAATCCGTTCCCGCGGCGCTGCCGAATGTCATGGGAATAAAGTTCGGAGCTCTCCTCATTCCGAAGTACGGTGAAGGGGTCGATTATTTCGACTTTTTACGGCCGGGGAACGAGGGTATCGGCACCATTGTTACTGACGTTTCCGGCAGCGGGGTGAATAGCGCCCTGTACTCGGTCGTGCTCCGTTCCGCCTTTCAATCCTGTATCGCCGATGCGCCAACCTCGTATGCGATTATGCAGCGGCTGAATCGGGTTCTCTTTGAATACAACGAGGGGAAGGGGCAGCTGGTGACCGCCTATTATTTTTATTATGACATTAAATCGATGCGGCTTATCTACACCAACGGGGGGTTCCCCGCGCTCAATCTCTATCGGATCGAGAAGAACGATTTTGACGTGCTCGATACCGAGGGAATTCCTCTGGGGCACGATCCCCGATCCGAGTATGGCATGGGGAGGACGAATCTCCTGCGCGGTGATATCGGTGTTCTCTTCTCGAAGGCGTTGATTGGAACGGCGAATCAACGAGGTGAGTATTTCGAGGTGAGTCAATTGCGGACAATCGTCAAGGAGAGCAGGGGGAGAGCGCCGCAGGAGATTGTACAGTCAATTCGTGACGGTTTCGAAAGCTTCCTGGGGATCTCGTTGCCGGAGTCCGACATCATCGTGATAGTGTTCAAAATCGTCTGAAAGAAGACTTCACCGTATAATTGAATAAGTAAGTCGCCGCAGGGGCGCGGAACATGGTACACTCATTTTGCAAAAATACTCAATGGCTTTGCGCCCCCTTCAGTTGCTGGTGGTTCTATCACCGTTATTTAAGTAATATATCATACATTCTATTTACCATTTGATAAATGGGCACCTCAGTTCTATCACATTTTTCACAGGTTCCTTTATTCAACACGATTCCCACTAAAAACTGAACGTGCAGCATGCAGCAGCAAGTACTCGCAATGCTCCTCCCGTGATTTTTCCGTAAAGATAAATTTTATGCTTGATTGCTGAAATGGCGGCAGTAGGATATCGCCCTGCATATCAACGAGCACGAAAGCGGATTCAATGCTGTGATACTATCATCGGGAGGAAGAGAAGCTTCATGAAGAAGAGGGTTTTAGTGAGTGATTCGCTTGCCTCGGAAGGCATCGACGTTCTCAAGGAAAACGATGCAATTGAGGCGATTTATAATCCGGGCCTTTCCAGGGACGAGCTGCTGAAAGAGATACGGGACGTCCACGGGCTTATCGTTCGTTCGGCGACGAAGGTAACGGGGGAGGTTCTGGATGCTGCTGCGAATCTGCAGGTTATTGCTCGGGCGGGAGTTGGCCTGGATAATATAGATGTTCAGAAAGCGACGGAGAAGGGTGTGGTTGTCATGAACACGCCGGGGGGGAATACCATATCAACGGCGGAACAGACGTTAGCGCTCATGTTTGCAATAGCCAGACTGACGCCCATGGCTGATTGTTCGATGAAGCAGCAGAAATGGGACAAGAAGCAGTTCGAGGGGACCGAGCTGCGCGGGAAAACCATCGCCGTCATCGGATTGGGACGGATCGGCATGGAGGTTGCCAGGCGGTGTAAGGGCCTGTCGATGCGCGTTATCGGTTACGATCCCTATATATCCGGTGAGAAGCTCTCCGAGCATGATATCGAGATTATGGATCTCGAAGATATCTGGGGAGAGGCTGATTTTATCACCGTGCACACGCCCTTGACGGATAAGACGAGGAATATCGTCAATAAAGAGGTTATCGGGAAGATGAAGCCAGCGGTGCGTGTGATCAACTGCGCGCGCGGAGGGCTTTACAACGAACAAGATCTCTATGAGGCGCTGAAGGAGAAGCGAATCGCCGGTGCGGCACTCGATGTTTTTACCGAGGAACCTCCCAGAACACTCCCCCCGTTCCATGAGCTCGATAACGTGGTGCTAACCCCTCATCTCGGGGCTTCTACGGAAGAGGCGCAGATCTCGGTTGCGATAGAGGCTGCACAGATTGTTATCGAATATTTGATGACCGGAGTGGCACGAAACAGCGTTAATTTCCCCTCTCTTGATATGCACGAGCTTGCCTTTCTGCGACCCTATATCAATCTGGCGGAGCAGATGGGCGCCTTCCAGGGATCGATTCTGAACGGGAATGTCGATACGGTAAGCATATTCTATTCGGGCGATTTCGAAAACTATAATCTCTCGCCGTTGACATCCGCGTATATCAAGGGGCTCATCAGTCCCTATACCGAGATAGATGTCAATTTCGTCAATGCGTCTCTCGTCGCGCGGGAGCGGGGCATCAAAGTTCAAACGGGAGAAGATACGTCGCCGCAGAATTACTCTCATCTCGTCAAGATTACCGCGAGCGGGAAGGAGGGGACCAATGAGCTCTGGGGAACCGTTCTCGGGAAGCAGCTCTGGTTTGTCCGATATGATGAGTATTCCATTGATTTCGTCCCGCGAAGCGGCATGCTCGTGATTCGCAACAACGACGTCCCCAACGTCATCGGATCGATCGGAACGTTTCTCGGAAAGAACGGTATCAATATTGCCAACTTCCACCTCGCCCGTACCGAACGCGGCGGCAGAGCGCTGATGATAGTGGATATCGATGATGAGATTGATGATGCGCTCTTCAAGCAGCTCAGCGATCTGCCGGAGATTCTCGAGGTAAAGTATATGAAGATGGAATCCTGATGCAGGACTATTTCATCCCGTCCGTTTTCTTCACGCTCTTTTTCGTCGTTGATCCGCTCGGTCTCGTTCCCGTATTTCTCCCCTACCTTTCGGGCTATACAGCCGACAGGCGCAGAAGAATTGTGGTGAAAGCGGTTGTTATCGCGCTCGCTGCTTCCCTCTTCTTTATATTCTTCGGCAATGCCCTCCTGAGATTTCTTGGCATCAGTGCCGGTTCCTTTCTCATTGCGGGGGGCATTCTCCTCTTTCTGGTTGCTATCGATATGCTCTTTGCCCGTCCCGCCAGGACCAAGGTCAGCGAGCCTTCGGCTCCCGACACGGAGGGCGATATTTCCGTCTTTCCACTGGCAATCCCGATGCTCTGCGGCCCCGGGAATATTGCGGCGCTGCTCATGTTCAGCGCTCAGGTGCAGGATGATCCTGCCGGTCTGGGCCTGCTGGTGCTGATTACCGTTGTGGTATTCGCCCTGGCGCTGATCATTATGTTTCTTGCGGTCAGCCTGCAGCGCCTGCTTGGAGATACCGGCCTGTCGGTCATTCAGCGGCTCATGGGACTGATACTCTCGGCGCTTGCGGTGCAGTTCATCGTCAATGGCCTGAAGAGGTTCGAAATTCTCTGACAGGCTGTATGCGAGCAGCAGCCAGCTCAGATGCAGTTTCGTTACTTCTTCGCGATACTGTCGATGAATATGAAAGAAGGTAGCGCACGGCGAACACGATGTCGAGCGATTTTTTACAGCTTAACGGGTGTTGCAGTTAACGAGATCGTTCACCGCTCGGTTCGAGAGGGGAGCTTCCTCGCGCCGATGCCAATGACAAACGGATATCAGCCGGAAGCTTTCATCTCTCCCGAAAAAACCGGTGGATCTTCCGCGCCGTCTCCTTCCCGATTCCCGGGACGACCGCCAGCTCTTCAATGCCGGCGCGGCTGATCTTCTCAACCGAACCGAGATGCTGCAGAAGTAATTTCTTCTTCTTCTCGCCGATGTCCGGTATCTCGTCGAGGAGGGAGCTCTTCAGCTCCTTCTCTCTGAGCTTCCGGTGATAGGTGATGGCGAAGCGGTGCGCCTCGTCACGGATGCGCTGCAGTATCTTGAGCGCCTCCGATGAAGCGGGCAGGCGAAGCGGCTCCGTGCCGGGATCATAGTATATCTCTTCGAATCGCTTTGCCAGGGCGATTATTTTCGTATCGAGGTTGAAGTCGCTTATGATCTCCTGTGCCCGGGAGAGCTGCGGCTTCCCGCCGTCGATGACCATAAGATCCGGAAGCTCGTGATGTTCGTTTATCAGATACTGAACCCGTCTCCCCACGACCTCGTGTATCATGCCGGGATCGTTTGCGGCATCGTATCCCCGTATCCGGTACCGCCGGTAGCTGCTTCTGTCCGGGTTCCCCCTGCTGAACCGCACCATGGACGCGACGGCCTTTGTCCCCTGAATGTTCGATATGTCGAAGCACTCGATGGTCTCGGGAGGCCGCTCCAGGCTGAGGATTTTCCTGAGCTCCTGCAGCCCCGCTCTGCGGTCGGCCCTTTCGCGGTCGGCTTTTCGCTCCGCAATCAGCATGGCGATATTTTTCAGGATCATATTTATGATGCCCCTGTCGTCGGGGGTGGCGGGGGTGCCGATGCGGATTCTCTTTGCTGCCATTGTCGAGAGATGCTCCTCTATCAGCTTTCGGTCCTCGAGGGGGTGCTGGGTGATGATGCCTTCCGGTATGCTGCGTGCGCTCTCCTCGCCGTCCTCCCGGGAGGTATCGAACTGTTTCCGGTAGAAGTCAACGATGAATGTTTTGAGTATCTCTCCCGGCTGCGAGTACCGCGTGTTTCCGATAACGGATACTTTCCGTCCGAGCAGCGCTCCGTTTCTGAATTCGAACACGATCACTATCGCTTCGGCGGCATCGATGGTGAGGGCGATATAATCGAGGTCCTGTTCCACCGGTGCGAGCACCTTCTGCGATTCGGCGTATTTCTGTATATCATAGATGATGTCCCTGATACGGGCGGCCTTCTCATACTCCATGCTGCGGGAATAGAAGTCCATCTGCTCTCTGAGATTCTTCTGCAGCGGCTCGATGTTTCCTTCGAGGAAGCTGATCGCGCTGTCGACAATCATCCGGTATTCCTCTCCGGTAATCAGGTTCTGGCAGACCCCCTGGCATCGCTTCATCTGAAAGTTGATGCAGGGGCGCTCGTTTTCCCTGAGGGGGAGCTCCCGTGTGCAGGTTTTGAGCTTGAAAATTCGGTTTATGGTCTCGACGATATTTCGGGCTGCACGTGCATCAGTATAGGGGCCGAAATAGCGGTTCGACGGATCGGAGAGCTTTCTGGTGAAAATGACCCGCGGATAGTCCTCGGCAAGGGTGACCGCGATGTAGGGGTACCGCTTGTCGTCTTTCAGCCGGACATTGAACCGGGGCCTGTTCTCCTTGATGAGCGTATTTTCCAGAAGAAGCGCCTCAATCTCCGAGTCGGTGGCAATGTAGTCGATACTGTCTATATTCTTGACGAGGGCGCTGGTTTTCGGATCCCGTTCGGTCCGGTTAAAATACGAGGCAACGCGCTTCCTGAGCGAGCGTGCTTTCCCGATGTATATCACCTCGCCCTTCCTGTTCTTCATCAGGTAGGCTCCCGGCGTGTCGGGAAGGGCGTTGATTTTATTCTTCAGCTGTGCGGATATGTCTGGCATCTGCTTTCCGGAGCCCTTTGACCTTGTTGATGTACTGAAGGGTCAGCTCGTTCTCGGGATTGAACTGATATGCCTTCCAGAACATCTTCTCCGAAATATCGTACTGCTTCTTCTTCGCATAGGCAACACCGAGATTGAAGAAGCCGCCGAAGCTCTCGGGTTTCAGAAGGATGAGCGCCCTGAAAATTATAATGGCGTCGTCGATGTTGTTCTCCTTGAGGAGGTTCACCCCGTATTTGAATATATCGTTGAGCGTGTCCTTCTTCTCCAGGTCCTGGATGATTTTTTCCTTTTCTTTCAATTCTTTTATCTCATCGATGAGGCTGTTGAATGAGAGTGCCAGCTCGCTCAGCTCGAGGTCAGCTTCCGGGTTCAGGTTGATATCGAGCTCTCCACTGGCGGCCCGCTTCAGTGAGCGGGAGAGATTCCTGATAAGCAGGGTGAAGTTTTGATGGAAGAGGAGTGATACGATGAGAATGAGAATCACCATCAGTGCCGCGCCTGCAATCACCCTGTTCCGTATCCCGCCGAGAAACGTCGTGTATTCCTGCAGGGGCAGGGAGGCATGCGAGGCGACTGCAAAAGCCAGGCTGTAATGGCGTTTCTGTATGGTAAAAGGGTGATAGACATTCTGCCAGGTAATGTCTTTCTGACGATAGATAACCGGTTCGACGATGGGTCTGACGAGCCCCTTTTTTACGTAATTTTCCTCCTTGTTTTCCCGTACCGTTCTGTTTGTTTCGATGTCGAAGTGCAGTGAACGGGAGAGGGGTATCTTCTGCTGCAGGGTAAAATAGTTTTCGTCGGCTGTTTTCGCGTATACTATCACGTAGAGAAACTCGCTGCGGCGAGAGCACTCCCGCCGTATGCTGGCGGCAAGCGAGGCGCTGTTCTGTATCCGATCTTCGCCGATCCGCTCGACGAGCATGCGAACCTTTTCGAGGAGAATCAGGTCATTGCTGTGGAGGACGATATTCTTGATAACAGTTTCATTTTTCGTGAGCAGCTGCTGAAATGAAAATGCTATGATGAGGATGAAGATGGCAATAATTGCTGTTGAGCCGAGGATGAGTTTCGTTGACATTCCCGGTTTTATCCGTTTGGTGCTCATTGCTTCGATTCCTCTTTATCACCGCGATGGAGAGCGGTGCTCTCATTCTCTCGGGAGACTGAACTCGAAGGTGCTTCCTTTACCGGTTTTGCTCTGGGCCCGAAGCTCGCCGCCATGAAGCTCGATGAAACGCTTGCAGATGATCAGGCCGAGACCGGAGCCGATTTCTCCCCGTGTCCCCTCTTTATGAAAGTAGGTATACTGCTCGAAGAGGCGCGCGAGCTCCTTCTTCCTGATGCCGATGCCGGTGTCCTGCACCGAGATGATGATGCGGGATTCCCTTTCGGCGGCGCGCACGTTAATAATGCCATTCTCGGTGAACTTTATCGCATTATTGATCAGGTTATTGATAACCTGCTGAATTTTCATGCCGTCAATGAACACGGCGGGGTCTCCAAGCTCATTGCTGAAGGTGATGGTATTGTTCTTGTCAAGCGCAAGGATGGTGAGATTGTTGATGCTGGTCGTGATAAGCTCGATGATATCGGTTTTCTCCTTGCTGAGCTGTATTGCACCCGCTTCAATTTTCGAGAAATCCAGCAGCTCATTGACGAGGGAATAGAGATTACCGGCGATGTCCTTTATCACGGAAAGGTATTTTTCCTGGCTTTCAGTGAGGCTCCCCTCTTTCAACAGGTAGTTCACGTACCCGCCGATGGTTGAGAGGGGAGAGCGGAGATCGTGAGAAACGACGGCGAGAAACTCGTTCTTGAGCTCATTGAGAGATTCGAGCTCTTTCAGGTTTTTCCTGTTCTCACGATGCAGACGCACCCGTTCGGCGGCTCTCTGCATGGTGAGCTTCAGTGTTGTTGCATCGATCGGCTTCTCGATGAAATCGTACGCGCCGAGCTTTATTGCCTTTATTGCGCCGTCAACCGATGCATAGCCGGTGAGAATCATGATAAGGGTGTCGGGTGCGGTTCGATTGATGTGTTCCATAACTTCGAAGCCGCTGAGCCCGGGCATATTGAGATCGGTAATAACGATGTCGAAGTGCCCTCCGTTGCACTTTGCAACCGCCTCCTCGCCTGAAACGCACGTATCGATTCCGTATCCTTCGGAGGAGAGGATACGTCCGAGCCGTTTGACAATTTTCTCCTCATCGTCAACGAGTAGAATGTTTATATCCTCAGTGGTCATACTGCTGTCGATAATCGAACTATTTTCCAGTAGACGCAGATTATATCATAGTTGAAAATATTCAATATCTTTTATCGCTGCTTCCCAATAAAATGACGGCGAGACGGTGATGAGGCCCCGGCGTGCCTTTTTGGTGTTGATTTTTTAGCGGTTCTGTCTCATCGCGCTATGATAGGGGCATCGGGTTCACCGGATGGAATTGGGCGGGTAATGAAATGACAGCGCATAAAAAAACGGATGAGAAGGGTGAGACGATGATACCGCTATCACCCGTAACCATCTATAAAGAGATACTGCCGAAAACGAATTGCGGCGACTGCGGGTTGCCAACCTGCTTTGCCTTTTCCACGCTGGTTGTGGTGGAGAAGCTCCCCCTGAGCAGATGTCCGCACATTGATGCCGAGTCGCTGGAGAGGAATCAGAAGCTGCTCGATGCACAGTATCAATCGGGCAGGTGGGTGAAGAAGGATCCCGTTCATGATGCCCTTCTGTGGGCCAGGGAACGCTCGGCATCGATGCGTATTCAGGATCTGCCGGAACGGATCGGCGGCACGCTGAAAGAGGAAAAGGGCGAATTCCTTCTCGAGCTCCCCTATTTTAACGACACCCTAGTGGTGAGAAAGGATGGTATCGGCAGGGGTGATGGTACCGCGCTCAACAGATGGGAGCAGGTATTTATCTATAATCATATCGCGCAGGGGGGCGCTGCGCTCCCCACCGGCCGATGGATCGGATTCGTTGAGATTCCCAATACCGTCTCCAAGATAAAGTCCATGAAGGAGCAGGTTGAGAATCCTGTCGGCGAGCGCTTCCGCGGCAGAATCGATGAGCTGCTGAAAGCGGCGCAGCTCACCGGGGGGATTCCGGTCGAGAGTGAGCGAACTGAATCCGCTGATGCCGCGGTTCTCTTCAGGCCCCTCCCGCGGATACCGGTGATGCTCCTGTTCTGGGACGAGGAGGAGAATGAAGGATTCGAAGCCACCGTTAGGCTCCTGTTCGATGAAACCATAACCGAGCACCTCGATGTCGAATCGATTATGTTTTTAAGCGAACGAATACGGCAGCTCCTCACCGGTGATGAAGAGTAAGATGTCTGCCCTCGGTCAGCTGTTCTAAAAAAATCATTGAAATAATGGGTGTGATCTGACTACGCTGTGGTTCTCAATCATGGGCTTCTCGCTGTGCTGCAGGAGATGAATGCAATGATAAGGAGTAATACAGTATGGGTGAGTCGGTAAAATCCAAGATACGTACCATCCCGGATTTCCCCAAGCAGGGTATCATGTTCCGTGATATTACCACCCTGCTCAAGGATGCGCGGGGTTTTCGGAAGGTTGTTGATGATCTGGTTCAGCGATATGTCGGTATTCATATTGATATCGTCGTCGGCCTCGAGGCGCGGGGATTCATTCTCGGCGGTGCCGTTGCATATCAGCTCGGCAAGGGATTTGTGCCCATTCGAAAAGCGGGGAAGCTCCCCGCCGAGACGGAATCCTATGAATACGAGCTCGAATATGGAACCGATACGGTCGAGGTTCATAAGGATTCCATCAAGAAGGGCGATAAGGTTCTCATCGTCGATGACCTGCTCGCAACGGGTGGTACGGCAACGGCTGCGGCGAAGCTCGTGGAGAAGCTCGGCGGTGAGATTGTCGAGATCGCATTCATCATCGACCTGCCCGATGTCGGAGGCAGGAAAAAGCTTCAGGAGGCGGGCTACCGCATGTTTGCCCTGTGTGAATTTGAAGGCGAATAGTGCATGCCGCCCCCGCATCAGAGAAATGCGTATCGCAAAATGAAAATAACTCCGAGTATAATCATCAGCGGATTCGTGCTCCTTATCCTCCCCGTGAGAAGCTTCATGACCGGGTACGAGATGAAGCCGAAGGCGAGCCCGTCGGCGATGGAGTAGGTGAGCGGCATTCCGATTATTACCAGGAAGGCCGGAAGGTATTCGGTTATATCGGAAAAGTCAATTTTCTCGATATGGCTTATCATCATTGATCCGACGATAATAAGGGCCGGCGATATAACCGGGTAGAGGGTTAGCGATTCGGATACCTTGAATCCTCCACCGATCATCTTCGCCACCGGCTCGAGGAAGAGAGCGATTACAAAGAGAATTCCCGTTACCACAGCGGTCAACCCGGTCTTCCCACCCTCGTGAACGCCGGCAGAGCTCTCGATATAGGTTGTGACCGTGGAGGTTCCGAGAACGGCACCGAGGGTTGTTGCCGTCGAATCGGTTATCAGTATTCTCTTGATGCGCGGAATGCTTCCGTCCGCTTCGACGAGTCCTGCCTGCTGCGTGACGCCGACAACGGTGCCGACCGTATCAAAGACATCCATAAAGAGAAAGACCAGTATCAGCGGAACGTATTGAAGCGAGAGCGCTCCGAGAACATCCATTTTCGCGAGCGTCGGCATGATAGAGGGCGGGCTGCTCATCACCCCGTGAAAGGTTACCACGTCGAAGGGGAGGGCGATAAGCGAGCAGAGGATAATGCCGATGAGAATTGCTCCCTTGACCTTGAATGCGGTGAGCACACCGATGATGAGGACTCCGGTTATGGGGATGAGAACATGCGCCGTTGTCACCTTGCCGAGTGTCAGGATGCCCGCCGGAGACTTCTCGATAATACCGGCATAGACAAGACCGATAAATGCGATGAACATTCCTATACCGACCGTAATGCCCGACTTGAGGGATGACGGGATGGCGTCGATGATGATCTCCCTGACGTTGAAGATTGAGAGCAGGATAAAAAATATTCCCGCTATGAATATGATCCCCAGCGTTATCTCCCATGGGACGCCCATGGCGAGAACGACCGTAAAGGCAAAAAAGAAGTTTTCGCCCATTGCGGGGGCCAGCGCCAGGGGATGGTTCGCGAAGATTCCCATCATTATCGTTGCGAATGCCGATATGAGGCAGGTGGCGACCATGACCGCTCCGAAGTCCATGCCGGCAGCGCTCAAGACGGCAGGCTGGACAAAAATGATATACGCCATGGTGACGAAGGTGGTTGCGCCTGCGATTATCTCTGTTTTTATGCTTGAGCCGCTCCTGCGTATGCCGAAATACGAATCGATGATCTTCATATCACTACTCCTCTGTTCACACATGAGGAACTGCCCGAATTGTTCCTCGGGTGATTTTCATGAACACCGATGAAACCCTTTATGCCGGTACCGTCGATACGGAGAAAAGGCTTTGCATCTATTCGAGCCGCTCATCTCAGCAGAGCGAGATTGCATCAGTAATCTCTTTTGACTGCGTCAGGGGAAGCGTATTCTCACGACCGGAAACCGGCGCTGACGGGCTGACGGTCGGTTCACCGTGAGAGAGCTTCCTGAGGAGTGCTCTCTGTATTGCGCGAAGCACCCCTCCGGGAACCTTCGCAGGGTTCTTATATTTTCCGTGTATATCTTTGAGAAGATCGATTTCGTGTATAAAGAGGCTGTAATAGAACCAGTCCTTCATGAGCGCCGCGGCGAAGATGATTTCTTCATCGGCAAGAATATCCTTTGCGACACAGGAGAAGTGCTCACAGATTGTTTGATGCGCAGCGGTTCTCAGGTCGGGCTGATCGGCAGCCGGATAGAGGAGGCATCCCGGAATGCTGCTCTGTGCATCGATATAACCGATAAAGGGGCACTGAATCCCGTCGCGGTACAGTTTGGGGATAACGCTTTCAGCGAAAGGATTGGAGGCGATCCATTTCCTGAAGAGCGCTTCCCGGCTGTGCCTGTTCTTCTCATCGATACAGGCATCCAGGAAGATTTTTTTTCTCCTGTTGAACTGTTCGGTTCGTTGTATTAAGAAGGTTTTTATTTCGACAGGGGAAGCTTTGAAATTATGGCTCCCACAGCAGAGCGCACAGGAAACACCGTTGCCCGGCTGACAGATATTGACCGATCCATTTTTTGTCATGGGATACCTATTACGGTGCTCACAAAAGTCCCGTCAAATAAAATTTTTAATTCATTCGGGGTGCCTGTTCGAAATGCGTCTGCGCCGTATAAAAATAATTGCGTTATTTATATAATTTTTTTGTATATTGTTTAATGAAGAGGGTGTATGCAGTAATACGGGATTTGCGTGTGAAAGCACACAGGATGAAACTGATAACATTAATTAACTCGTGCAGCCTCTCCGGTGCGCTGCTCCTCGTTGTTCCGCTCCTCTTTTCATGTGTCGATGAGGGGGGAGTGTATACATCCGATGCATATCATACCTGTGAATCCATGGAGAATCTCCTCTTTGAGATAAGTGCGGAACATCGGGATATAACCGAGCTCGAGCCGGTTGGCCCCACGGTGGAAGGGAGAACCATATGGGCGATGACCATCTCGGATAACCCGCGCATCAATGAAATGGAGCCCCGGGTGAGGCTTGTCGCGGCAATTCACGGCGATGAGAACATATCGACTGAAGTTCTCCTCCGATTGATACGGTACCTCACTGATTCCTACGCTCACGATCCCGCGGTGAAATATATTGTCGACAATACGTCCGTGTTGATCATTCCGATGATGAATCCCGATGGCGTTGCTCACCGCACGCGGTATAATGCGAGCGGGGTTGATCTCAACAGGAATTTTGATGTTGCCTGGGTTCCCGCCGAGAATCACGGAGCAACCCCCTTTTCGGAGCCTGAATCAATCTCGCTTAAGGAATTTTCGGAAGATATCGTGTTTCACTGCTCGGCGTCGTTTCACTCCGGGGCGGTGGTTGTAAACATGCCCTTCGATTATGCCCGCGAGAGTGACGGTGTCATTCCGGGCGAATATCCCCTCGTGGAATTTTTAGCAAAGACGTATTCCACCTCGGGGCGCTTTCTCGAAACTGAAGGGCTCGTTGATTCAGTATACGTCGATTCCGGAACCATCAATGGGGGCGATTGGTATATTATCTACGGTTCATTACAGGATTGGAGTTATATCCGAACCGGATGTATAGATGTTACGATTGAAATTGCCCGGCATAACCCCGATACCCTGCAGGGGATAGAAGAGGTTTTTGATCGCAACCGGGAATCCCTTCTGGCATATATAGCATCGGCTCGCATCGGGATCTTCGGCAGTGTGGTCGATAGCAACGGTTATCCGATAGCGGGTGTACGGGTTTCAGTAGAAGATGGCGATATTACGACGGTAACGGATCGGGACGGGTATTACTGGAAATTGCTGCTCCCCGGAAATTATGTGATAACCTTCTCTGCCGAGGGATTTTCGGATTTTTCCGAGGAAGTCGAGATCAATGCGGCTCCTGTTCAGCTGCCGGTTATGCTCGTTGAGTAACCGGCAGTACGGCTGTCCGCTCTCCCCTTCTGCAACCCGCTGACAGAAACTGTATCAGACACGGTACATGAAGCATCCTCCTCGCGTCCGCCTTCGACAGGCCGCTGCAGCGTGATGCAGCACCTTCCGCTCTCGTTCCCGCAATGGTTATACCGGTATCGGTTTAAAATCATATTGCTATTTCAGAGCCGGCTGCTATAGTGGCTCACCCCCTTCAAACAAAGGTAACCGGCGAGGTGCTGTTGTGGGAACGTCATTGGATAACCAGATGATTATCGCTGTTTTCGTTTTATACATGGGAGTGCTCTTTGTGCTCGGTTTTATCGCTTCGAGAAGCACAAAGACGGAGGAGGATTTCTTCATCGGGGGGAGGAAGATTGGCACCTGGGTCACGGCAATTTCTTCAACGGCGAGCTCCGAGAGCGGATGGGTGCTCCTGGGGACCGTGGGACTGGTCTACAAGGAGGGTCTCGCTGCTGTCTGGTTCATGCCCGGCTGCCTGCTCGGTTACTGGTTTAACTGGCGGTTCATTGCGCCGAGACTCAGATCCTGTTCCATACGCGATGAGGCGATAACGATACCCGATTTCCTCGAAAGTGAAGTGGGCCGGGGAGGGGGGGCGGTGAGAATAGTCGCGGTCATTATTATTTTCTTTTCCATGATGGCCTATGTCGCAGCACAGTTGACCGCAGCCGGCAAAGCGTTTACGGCGACCTTCTCGATAGACTATGCGACCAGTATTATGATAGGTTCCCTTATCATAATCTTCTACACCCTGTTGGGAGGTTTTCGCGCGGTCTCCTGGACCGATCTCATCCAGGGGCTTCTCATGGTGTTTTCGCTCATTGTGCTTCCCCTTATTGCCTTTTGTGCCGCCGGGGGGATGCAGGCAGTACTTGATGATCTCTCCCGAAACAATCTCCTCTCGCTTCTGAAAACGAACGGCATCTATGCTTCAATCGGTTCTCTGCTCGGCCTGCTGGGTATTGGGCTGGGGTATCCGGGACAGCCGCATGTGCTCATCCGCTTTATGGCAGCTTCCGATGATTCCGTCATCCTTCGCGGAAAGATAATCGCCCTCATGTGGGGATTCTTCGTGTACTCGGGATCGATTATGCTGGGGCTGGCCGGACGCGTCCTCTTACCCGCGGTCGCCGATCAGGAGCATGTCTTCCCCATGATTGCCAGTCTGCTGTTGCATCCGGTGCTTGCCGGCGTAATGCTCGCGGCCGTCATGTCCGCTATAATGTCCACTGCCGATTCGCAGCTGCTGGTCGCATCGTCGTCGATGGTTCGGGATATCTATGAGAAGGTGCTCAACAGGAGCGTTGAGCAGAAGAAACTCCTGCTGCTGAGCCGGATTTCCGTTCTGGTACTTGGCCTGATATCAATCGCTGTTGCGATATCTGATACGAGAATCGTGTTCTGGTTTGTTCTCTTTGCCTGGTCGGGGCTCGGTGCGAGCTTCGGGCCGCTGATAACGCTTCTCCTCTTCGGATATCGATTCAGGCCGCTTCAGGCGGTGATAGGAATGCTGCTTGGCTTTTTTATAACGATTCTATGGAAGAGCGGCTTCTTTGATGCGGTTTTCGGAGTCTCTCTGTCGCAGAATCTCTACGAGCTTATCCCCGCCTTCACCCTCTCCTTTCTCTATCTCCGCATTGTCGGCACCAAGATCCGGTGATGCTTTTGCGAAGGGGGTAAATCCATTTTATTGATGGCAGGAATAAATTCTTGACATTAATAAAAGAGACGACTATTACGTAATTCCGATATCAACGGGCAACGCCCGAAACATAACGTGTAATTGCATCATATACATTCAGTGATATACTATTACTAAAGGAGAGCACCAATGAGTATCAAGGTTGGTATAAACGGCTTCGGGAGAATCGGGAGAAATGTTTTGCGGGTTATCCTGAGCGATCAGGAGACGTATGGCGATATCGATGTTGTCAGCGTGAATGATCTCACCGATGCGGGAACCCTGGCACATCTCTTCAAATATGATTCTGTTTTCGGTATTTTCCAGGGGGAGGTTTCGCACTCCGATAATGCGATAATAGTGAACGGAAAAACGATACAGGTTCATTCGGAGCGGGATCCCGGAAAGCTCCCCTGGAAAGATGAGGGAGTTGCGGTTGTCGTCGAATCGACCGGTATTTTCCGTGACAAGGAAAAAGCGATGGCCCATGTCAGTGCCGGGGCGCAGAAGGTTATCATCTCGGCACCCGCGAAGGGTGAGGATATCACCATCGTTTTAGGGGTGAATGAGGATAAGTACGACAGGAAGAACCATCAGATCATCTCGAACGCCTCATGCACGACGAACTGTCTCGCCCCGGTCGTCAAGGTCATCAATGATGCCTTCGGTATCGAAAAGGGTTTGATGACGACTATTCATTCATATACCAATGATCAGAAGATTCTCGATCTCCCGCACGAGGATTTGCGAAGAGCGCGTGCTGCAGCAGTATCGATGATTCCAACAACAACGGGTGCCGCGCGGGCAGTGACGCTGGTCATCCCCGAGTTGAAGGGGAAGCTTGACGGAATGGCAATCAGGGTTCCCACGCCGGATGTTTCAGTGGTGGATTTTGTCTGTCTGGTCAAGAAGACGGTCTCCAAGGACGACGTTATCGCAGCATTGAAAAAAGCTGCACAGGGGAGCATGAAGGGCATACTGGATGTAACGGATGAGGAGCTGGTATCGGTCGATTTCAAGGGAAATCCATTTTCATCCATCGTCGATGCGGGATCATCAACCGTCATTGACGGCAATATGGTCAAGGTTATCAGCTGGTACGATAATGAGTGGGGATACTCGACACGGATAGCCGATCTCGTCAAATATATCATGAAATAACATATACACGGTGATATCTCAGGCATGGCAGGATTCACCCCTTCGTCCTGAGAGCCGGCGGGGTGCTTTCGTGTCTGTCATTGGCCTGTAAAGTGAGGTGCTGGATGAGGAGAAGAGAGATCTTTGCAGGAAACTGGAAAATGCATAAGAATCTCAAGGAAGCCCGTGAGCTGACCGAGGGCATTATCGCAGGCATTGATGAGAGCAGCACACGGGAGGTTGTCATCTTCCCGCCGGCTGTTTATGCGAGGGATATTGCAGCGCTCTGCGCCGATACGCCGGTTTCCGTCGGCGTTCAGAACATGTACTACGAGGAGCAGGGAGCATTTACGGGTGAAATATCGCCGATCATGGTCAAAGATATCGGCGCGCGCTCGATCCTCATCGGACATTCGGAGCGAAGGCATGTCTTCGGAGAAAAAAACGGGGATGTGAACAGGAAGGTGCAGGCGGCACTCCGGTTCGCGCTGGAGCCTTTTGTCTGTGTCGGGGAATTGCTTGCGGAGCGCGAAAAGGGCCGCTCGGAAGATGTTGTCCGAAATCAGATTGAAGAGGCCTTCGCCGACATTGACCATGATGACATGATGAAGGTCGTTATCGCCTATGAACCGGTGTGGGCGATCGGAACGGGAAAGGTTGCCACACCGGAAATAGCTGAATCCATGCACCGGTTTATCAGGAGTAGTATCAGGAGTGCCTTTGGTGACGATATCGCGCTCTCGGTACCGATACTCTACGGCGGATCGGTCAAGCCGGACAATATACACGGTTTATACGGTATGGATGATATCGACGGCGTCCTGGTCGGTGGGGCGAGCCTCACGGCAGAATCTTTTCTTGACATTATTCGGGTAAGATAATTAATGGTTGCGGGGAGCTATTATGCCCCGGAGCATTTTGAGGTAAAAAGTTTATGGGTATTCTAATTACAATATCATCAGTGCTCTTTGTTATTCTCTGTGTATTGCTGGTGATAATCATACTTCTGCAGTCTGATAAGAGCGCAGGTATGGGAATTCTCGGTGGCGGTTCAAGCCAATCCGCTTTTGGCTCTTCAACGGCAGATATAATCACGAAGATCACAACAGTGCTGGTCACCCTCTTCATGCTGGGCTCACTGGGGCTCGCTGTTCTGGAATCGTGGAAGGAGCGCTCCATTGAGGAGGGGCTCCTCTCCGAGGAGAAGCGGGCGCCGGGCGTTATTGAAGAGGCCGAGCTGCCTGAAAAAGGCGTTGAAAAAGATAAAAGGGGAGTGAGCGAGAAGAAGAAGTAGCAAGCTCGCCCTGAACGGCCATCGCACACCGTGCAGAGATGCTGTTCTATTTTCTCAAAAGGGAGGAAGAGTATGGCAAGAATACCGTATGTTGATCAGGACGAATGTACCAGTTGCGAGCTCTGTGTCGATGAGCTTCCCGAGGTATTTGAGATGTCCCCTGAAGGGGTGAGCAGTGTTCATGATCCGCAGGGGGCCAGTGAGGATAAAATTCAGGAAGTAATGGACAATTGTCCGGCTGAATGCATTCACTGGAAAGAGTGAAAGTGCTGTATTGACCCATTTGTGCTTTTCTCGCGTCGATTTACTGTTTCTCGTACGGATACGAGTACAGGAATACTATTTTTTCCTTCTGAAAATGCATCCATTTTTCACAATCTGACAAGTAGCGGTTATTAAAATTAAGGAGCGGCTGTCATGAGCATGAAAAGCTTTATCTTTACATCAGAATCGGTATCTGAAGGGCATCCCGACAAGATAGCAGATCAGATTTCAGATGCGATATTGGATGAGCACCTCAAGGGGGACGAAAAATCACGGGTTGCAGTGGAGACGCTGGTAACAACAGAAAAGATAATCATATCTGGCGAGGTCACCTCTGCGGTGAGCGTTGATTATGAGCAGGTTGCCCGATCCGTTGTAGCGGATATCGGGTACACCGATCCTGATATAGGTTTTGACGCAATGGGGTGCGAGGTGATGGTGTACATCCATTCGCAATCGGCGGATATTTCTCAGGGTGTCACCTCGGGCGCGGGGCTCTTTCAGGAGCAGGGAGCAGGCGATCAGGGGATGATGTTCGGGTATGCCGTTGCGGAAACGGATGAGCTTATGCCAATGCCGATTCAGTATGCGAACAGGATCGTGAAGCGGCTTGCCGAGATACGGAAAGGGGGGGAGGTTGACTTTATCCGGCCGGATTCGAAGTCCCAGGTCGCGGTTCAGTATGAGAATGGGAAGCCGAAGAGGGTCGATTCTGTTGTTGTTTCAACACAGCACGCTCCCGACGTTACCCATGAACAGGTCAGGGAAGCCGTTATCGAGCTGGTTGTGAAAAAGGTTATTCCCGGCACCCTCCTCGACGGCAAGACGAAATACTATGTCAATCCCACGGGGAGATTCGTAATCGGTGGTCCTAATGGAGATACCGGATTGACCGGAAGAAAGATCATTGTCGATACCTACGGGGGAATGGGACGACATGGCGGCGGCGCCTTTTCAGGAAAGGATCCATCGAAAGTTGATCGATCGGCCGCGTATATGGGCAGATATATAGCAAAAAATATTGTTGCTGCCGGTCTCGCCTATCGGTGCGAGATACAGGTTGCCTATGCGATTGGCGTTGCCGATCCCGTTTCGATCATGATCGATACCTTCGGTACCGGAACAATTCCCGATGAAGCAATTATAGAGAATATCCAGAAGTACTTTATTCTCAAACCGGCTGACATCATCCAGACGCTCAATCTCCTGCGGCCTATTTACCGGCTCACCGCAGCCTATGGTCATTTTGGCCGTGAAGAGAAAGAATTTACCTGGGAGAAGCGAGATAAGAGTAAACAGTTGAAAGCCGGTTGATGTGACCCTCGACAGGAACTTCTTTTAAGTACCATTCCGCTTTTAACCGATAATAACAGGAGAGAGGCTGTTGTGGCATCAGTGGCGGGCGGTGCATACCCGAGCTCCTCGCCCGTCGGAAACAGCATTCCATATCGAGGTATTACCGATGAAGGAATATAAGATGCGAACCTTTACCTATAAGTGCTCCTGCGGCCATGTGACAAGTGTATTCGTCGATTGCGGAACACCTCAGGAGACTATTACCTGCAGGATGTGCAAGAAAGCATTGAATCGGGAATAACGATAGGGCGTCATGATGCTCTTCATCCCGTGACTTTCCGGGAGCATGTATTATGTGGAGTTGATTCTCTTTTCCCTGTAGGCGGTTCCACCGTTGATTGTATGTGATACACCTGCCTGTTTCACGTACTGCCGGAGAGAGCCCTTTCCTCTTTTAGGGAACTTCGCTCAGCATTGCAATTCCGGTAATTGTTGTTGATTTATCAGCATCCCTGTGTATCTATCGACACTGATTAATAGTAACTATTATCGCGGTATGGCCACAGATAAAACGTGGTATACGGTATGCGGTGGAGTAAACTGTTCTGATGGAGATTCTGTCTTGAGAGTATGTATCGGTATCGCGTGTATTCTCATTTTTCTCACTCCCCTGACTGCACAGAGTACCATGAACGGGAGTCTGAATCACGTGGAAGAAAATGAGGGGGAGACGGAGAAGGAGACGGAGAACATCAATGTAGATATGCAGGTTGTTTATGGGCGTCAGTATAACAATATTCTGTCAACGATGAATCTCTCCCACGAGAAGGAGGATTTCGTCTATCTCCTGAGCTCTTCCTTCAAGCGGTCACACGATTTCGGGTATAATAAGAGAGTTTTCGAGAATACCAGCTTCTATGAAAATAATCTGGGGTTTACCGGGAGCGCCAATGTTACGGAAAACTGGAAGATAATCCCCGATGTTGAAATCGACAACAACTCGAGGGGCATGTTTGACAATGATCTTTACAGCCGGGAAGAGATGGACAAGGCGAAACTGACCATCAAGAACATCTTCAAGTTTACCTCATCTTTTGAAGGGTACCTGACGGCCGGTGGAGCGAGCTATGTTCACCGTCTCAGATCGAGAGATGATGATGATGACCGCAGCAAGGTGAATTATGTAAGCCTCGAAACCGGTGGCGAGTTGATATGGTCGGCATCGAATCGGATTCGGTTCATCGGCTCTATGACACAGAATGATTATTCCCCGCATACCTACGAACGGGATCGATTCTGGAACAGTGAGCTGATAGATGATTTTAATATTACCAGAAATTTCGGTGTGAGTGTTGGTGGCAACTGCGATTATAATAATGACGATGGCTGGTTACTTTCACCGATTGTTGCATTCTCGCTCAAAGGGTACAAGTATATATCGGTCGTCTGCCTGTATCGGTACGATTTAGTTCCCTTTAAGCCGGAGGAATTCTATCTTACCCGAAAATTTATCAATCCGGCGTATGATCTCCCCCCGGCGAGGGTTCATCACGGGGAATTCAAAGCCGATCTCAGATTGAATAGCATCATTAAGATCAGAGGGAGCTTCACTGCAACAAAGAACAATAACTTCTACAATTATACAGTCGTTGAAGGGAATGTGCTCGGTGCCGAGACCATTCCCGTCAAGAGCTATATCACCCGCGGGGATGCCAATGTCGTTTTGTATAAAACGATACTTGTTTTTATTTTCAGCTATGAGTACTCCTATTATGATACCGAGAGCACGGTGACCTATCGCCCCGAGCAGTCCTTCTCCAATGCGATAAAGTTTAACGGAGAAAGCTGGAAAATTGAATGGAGCAATAAGTATATCGATCAGGTATATGCCGATACTGACCGAGAGAGGAGGCTCTCCGAGGTTCTCATCGGCTACTTCGATATTCAGAGAAAAATGCTTGATAGCTTTTACGCCTACGTTAGGATTGAGAACCTGTACAACAATGAGTACTATTTCAGGGATGGCTATCCTGAGCCGGGTATTATTGTGCTCGGGGGATTGCGGATTATTATTTGAAAACCGGTTCGTTCTCCGTGAGGAGCGCATTCTGTTATATTTCACTCATCACCGCGGTGATTTTTCGAGCCGGAACCGATGGTGAGTGTGCATCTTGAGATGGAATAGCACGATATGAGCAGTGAAGTCATTATTACCCTCTTCGATTCAATCCCGCTGTGGGTCATGATTGTACCCATTCTCCTGTGCTCGGTGATCGCCATTGCTGTCATCATCGAGCGAGTGATATTTTATCGACGAATCGACTACGATTATCGGTTGATTGCCGCAAATGTTGTCAATCTCATGCGGCAGGAGAAGTATGACGAGGTGCGAACGCTCAACAGCCAGTATGCCGGTCCGATTATTGGCATTATCGAGCGGATTATCTCCCCGGGAGCGACCGACGCGCGCGATCGACTCCTTCTTGAATCCTCGGAGAACGCAATTCGGACCATAGAGAAATACATCGGTACGATTTCAACTATCGCAACCATCTCGCCGATGCTCGGCCTCTTCGGGACGGTAACGGGAATGATGAAATCATTCAGTGGGCTTTCAAAGATAGGTCAGGCGGCGCATGATCTTCTTGCCTATGGCATTGCCGAGGCGCTCATTACCACGGCGCTCGGCCTCCTGGTGGCAATTCCTTCCTTGATATTTTATAATTATATGGTCTCCAGGGTGAGTTACTATATCAAAGAAGTTGAGTATGTTGCAAATATGTTAATGGAGACGTAGGGAGTGGCATTCCAGTTCAAGAGCAGATTCCAGCACAGAGCCCAGATCGATATCACCTCCCTGATCGATCTCGTTTTCCTCCTGGTCGCTTTCTTTATGGTGACATCGACCCTGACCTCGATTTCATCCATAACCGTTCATCTGCCGAAAGCGGTGCAGGTTGCTTCATACAAGCAGGGCGATCTTATTGTCTCCATAAATGAAAAAAACGAGATATACATCAATGACGTCAAGTACTCGTCCGAGGTGCTCGTGGATGAGCTGAAAAAAAAGCGATCCGAAGTGAAAGACGGCATGGTTATAATACGGGGAGATAAAGAAGCGAATTATCAGACGATAATTGATGTCATGGATGCATTGAATAGAGCCGGGCTTCCTCAGTTCACTCTCTCGATTGTCAGGAAGGCAGGGGAACTGCCCGAACAATAGCGTATTGAGATACAGAGATCACTTCAGAGAGCACCCCGAATCCGGTGTGTCCATTATTTCTTGACAGTGTATTCTGTAGACGATAAAGAGTCCTGAAATTGCCCTGTCTGAAGCAGGGCAGCGGTGAAAATTGTTATTCTGGTAGAATCGAATTGATGAAGCGGGCAGTTATACTAATACTCGGCGCAGCCATCCTCCTCATGTTCGATGGCGGATTTTCAGAGCCATCGAAGTATGAGGGGAAGATCGTCAGAAGGATCGAGTTCGAAGGATTGCAGAATCTCGATGCTGATGATCTTCTCGATGTTATGATAACGGAAGAGGGATACCCACTGAAGGCCTCCGAGGTACGGAAGGATCTGAAAGCTATATTTGAGCTGGGACAATTCAGCAATATCAGAGTCGAGGTCGAGGAATTCCGGGATGGAGTGCGATTGCGTTTTGTCTGCGAAGAGCGGCCGCTGATAACAACCATAGAATTCAGGGGGCTGGACGAGATTTATGAACAGGAGCTCTCCGAAGTGCTGCTCGTCAAGGAGGGCGATGTTCTGAGGATTGATCTCATTGAGGTGAGCGTACAGGCTGTCAAGAAGAAGTATGAATCGGAAGGGCTCTTCAATGCGGTGGTTACCTATGAGGTGAAGCCCGAGGAGGATAAGGAAAACAATGTGCGCGTGATCTTCATTGTCGATGAGGGCGAGGAGATAAAGATCAGCAAGATAACCATTCTCGGCCCGAAGAAGTTCTCTGCAGGCGATCTCGTCGACGAGATGGAGCTCGAGGAGGAGGGGTTCTTCTCGGACGGCACCTTCAAGCAGGAGGTGTATGAGCTGGATAAGGGGAGAATCATCGCCTTCTATAAAGAGCGGGGGTATCTCGATGCACAGATAATAGAGGATGCCGTCGAGTACGAGTGGGTGGATCTCGAAGAGAAGGATGAGCGTGGTATTTTTATAACCGTTAAATTGAGTGAAGGTGAGAGATACTATTTCGATAAATATACCGTGAGCGGGAATAAGGTTTTTGACACCAGAGTCTTCAACGCGCAGTTTCTGCAGCGGAAGAGCGGAGAAATTTTTAATGATAGCCTCTTCCAGCAGGATCGTCAGATGATGAGCTTTACGTATGCCACCAAGGGATACATCTTCGCACGAATTATTCCGAAGAGAACGGTCGAGGAGCGGGAGGTAACCGTCGATGGGAAGAAGGAGATGCGCAAGTTCGTCCGCATTGACTTCGAGATAATTGAGGGCTCAAAGGCCTATGTCGAAAACATCATCATAAAGGGAAACAAAAAGACGAAGATGCATGTTATCAGACGCGAGCTTATCGTCAAGGAGGGAGAGCTCTTCAACTCCTATAAGATGCAACGCTCCCGTGAACGGGTGTATAATCTGGGTTTCTTCAAGGCGGTTAATTTCGATGTTCGCCCCGGGAGCAAAGAGGGGTATATGAATCTCATCATCGATGTTGAAGAGCAGCCGACCGGCACCATCTCGCTCGGGGGCGGGTATGGGACAACAACCGGCTTTTCAATTTTTGCCGATATCGGCGAGAACAATCTCCTCGGCTATGGCCATCGCATTGGTGTGCGATTTGAGTATGGGCCGATGAGATCTTCAATAACGCTGAGTTACCGGTGGCCCTGGGTTTTCGATGTTCCCCTGTATTTCACCTCCTCCGTATTTTATTCTCTCATTACGATCCCGACGAGCTCGCTGTTCTCGGAATCCAGCGGCACGGCTGAATACAACAAGCAAAGCTTCGGCTATTCTCTCGGCTTGAGTTATCAGTTCTGGTATTATTACGGTATCGGAACGGTCTGGAGACATGCCTTTAAGAGCATCGTCGATCCATCGGGAAACAGCCCTGACGCAGTCTTTATTGAGGAATCGCTCGGCTTGCAGGAGACGCGGACCATCACCTTCTATGTGTACCGGGATTCAAAGGACAACTACATGAATCCGACAAGGGGCTGGCGAGCGGAGTTCTCCGTTTCATTTACCGGTGGCTATTATCTCAGAGGTGATGACCATCATATCAAATATTCTCCGGATTTTTACCTGTACTATACCCCCTTTCACCTCCCCTTCCTTCGGACGCATCCCTGCGTTATCGAGCTCCGGGGGAATGCCAGCTTCCTCACGCCCCCCCTGCAGCGGGATCTGGTTGAAAAATTCCAGCCCCGAAGAGAAAATGCATGGCTTGAATCGGAGGATCGATTGTATATTGGCGGCCCGGAAACGCTGCGAGGATGGGACTACTATGACAATTTGCTCCCGGAATCGTGGCAGGTCGGCCTCTTCCACCGTATCCTCTATGGTGCCGAGCTCCGTATTCCCGTACACCCGCAGATGCTCTGGTTTGCCCTCTTTTTCGATGCCGGTTCTCTCTGGACGGACCGATTCTGGGAAAAGGATTTCAGCGATTATACCAGGGAAATCCTGCGTGATGACAAGGATAAAAAGCTCATCTATGATATCAGAGATTTCCAGAAAGCACATCTCATGGACTATTTCAAGTATTCCTGGGGATTCGGATTCAAGATTCAGATACCCATGATGCCCCTCCGCTTCTGGTTTGGCCGGAAGCTGCAGTGGGTTGGCAGAGACGATGGTTATTTCAGGGAAATCAGTGATTTTAATTTTCAGTTTGGCATCGGTGACATGAGATTTTAAAAAAATCCCGCTCACCCTCCTCCCGGCGGAATAAGGTATCGGTGTGTTGCAAATCGTTCAGCGTTACTGGCAGTTTCCGTATCCTCCGTTCCAAATGGTGTTGACAAGAGAGGCGATCCCCTGTTTAATACAGAACAGTTCAGATCGGAACTTTTTTATTTCTACCGGAAGTGAAAAGAGAGAGATGGATGCGCAGCAGAGTACTGGGAACGTGAAAGCGCTGAAAGCCACAGTGAATCATTCGCTCATCGGTTTCGCCACAGTGCTGCTGATTGTTGTGTCGAGCTCCGGGTGTGGTCGTCTCCACGAGGTGAAGGAGCGGGAGGTGCGTCTTCGCTATGTTAACCTGTCAATTATATTCGAGTTCATGATAAACAGTGATGCTGAAGCAGTAAACCTGAGAAACAGGAAGAATGAGCTCATCGCTGATCTCCGGCGAACCGAAGAGATGATCCTCAAGGAGCGCGACAGTGACAGGAAGGCCGGGCTGATCACGAGCATGGACCGATTAAAGATCGATCTGAGGAAGGCAAAGGAGAAGGAAGACTCGTTTAAGCACAGGTTTCTCAATGAGATAAACCGATCTCTTGCGATTATCGCGGATGAACGGGGAATAGATTTTATCCTGAATATCGGTGATGAGCTCGTCTACTCCAGGCGAGAATACGATATTACCGATGAGGTGATACGTGAAATCATTACGTTACGGAAGCGGAGAGCTCCTGTATCACGGTAGGAGGTTTCACCATGCACTTGTCGCAGATTGCTGAAATGGTAGCGGGCAGGCTTCATGGCGAGGATGTCATTATTGAGCGGCTTGGCAGTCTCGATTCAGATAACGAGAATGCTATCGTTTATGTGGAGGACGGGAAAAAGCTTGAGGAGTGCCTCAACGGCAAGCCCGCTGCCCTGCTGGTAAGCCGGGGAATTCAGCCGGCTGCTATCCCCTATGTCGAGGTAGAGGATGCAAAGATGGCATTTATTGTTCTGCTCCGCGCATTCTCCCCTTCGCGGGAGCGGGGAGGAATTAATGATGCGCATATCGATGCCCGTGCTTCGCTCGGCGAGCAGGTGGTCGTGATGCCCGGTGCCGTGATTATGGCCGGTGCTTCGCTCGGCGATAACTGTATAGTCTATCCCAATTGCGTTATCGAGGAGGATGTGATCATCGGGCGGAATACCATTCTCTATTCGGGGGTGGTCGTCAGGGAGCGTTGTCGTATCGGCAGTGATTGCATACTCCATGCGGGAGCTGTTGTCGGTGCCGATGGTTACGGTTTTTATGAGAAGGACGGGGATATTATCAAGATTCCTCAGATAGGGAACGTGGTTATCGGTGATCGTGTTGAGATCGGTGCCAACTGTTGCATTGACCGCGCAACGGTCGACTCGACCGTAATCGGCAGTGATACGAAATTCGACAATATGGTTCACGTCGCACATAATGTTCGAATAGGAGAGAAATGCTATATCGTGGCTCAGGCCGGCATCTCGGGATCGGTGACTGTTGGCAATCGCGTTGTCATTGCAGGCCAGGTCGGCATCGCGGATCACGTTTCGATTGTCGACGGAACCGTTATCATGGGGCAGAGCGGCATTACCAGCGATGTCCGAAAACCGGATATACTCTTTGGCACTCCCGCGCGGCCCGTAAATGAGCATCACCGGATTCAGGCAGCTTTGAAATATTTACCGCAGCTTCTCAAGCGGGTAAAGAAGATTGAAAAGGCATTGGAGGAAAGGGGATTTGATTCACAAGACGGCGATAATTGAAGGCGATGTTATCATCGGTGACGGGGTGCAGATAGGTCCCTCTGTCTACATATCGGGGAACGTGACTATCGGAGACCGAACCGTCATCGGCCCCTTTGTCCAGATAGAGGGCATGGTCACCATCGGACGGAACAATGCCATTTATCACAGCGCCTATATCGGCGCCCCGCCTCAGGATGTGGCCTACAGGGGATTTCCCTCCTCTGTTGAGATAGGCGATAACAACATTATCAGGGAATTCGTACAGATTCATCGGGGCACACAGGAGAATTCCAGAACGGTTCTCGGATCTGACTGTTTTCTCATGGGGGGAGTACACCTCGCTCACAATGTAAAAGTTGGGAATTCGGTTACCATTGCCAATTACACCGTTCTGGCCGGATATGTCGAGGTGGATGATTTCTGTTTTATCTCGGGCCTCACCGGATTCCATCAGTTCGTCAGGGTGGGCAAGTATGTCATGGTTGGCGGCTGTTCGAGAATATCCAAGGACTGTATCCCCTTTATGATTGTCGAAGGGAATCCTGCTCGTGTCGTCGGGCTCAATATCGTCGGCCTGAGGAGGCGGGAATTCTCCTCTGAGAGGAGGAAGAAGATTAAGGAGTGCTTCAAGCTGCTCTATCGATCGGGGAACAATGTGTCGCAGGCGCTCGATATCATCAGGAAGGATGCCGCGGACCCCGATGTCGGTGAGCTGATAGCCTTCATCGAATCGTCTGAGCGGGGTATTATTAAGTGAAGGGCTGTAATCCCGGGACAGAGGGGGCTCGCCGTCTCGTCCGGCGAATTGCTTCTGTTTTTCTGTATACCGTTTCCATCTCCTTTTGCCTCCTCTCCTGCAGCGATAAGAGGTCTCGTCTGATAGGGAGCGCTTTCCGAAGTTTCAACGGGAAGTACGCGCTCTATGTCAGCAAGAGCGAATTCGCCCTGTATGTTTATAATCGTGACGGCAGGGTTGTGGCAGCGTTCCCTGTCGCGTACGGATTGAATCCCGATAGAGGCAGCAAGCGCTATGCCGGCGATAACAGAACTCCGGAAGGGCTGTACCGGATCGTTGAAATTCTCAGTATGGACGCGGAGAAGAGCTCTCCGGCGTATAAAAAGCTTGAAGCGATGAACAGGGTCTATTTCCGAGCGCGGGACGGGCACTATCGATACGGGCACCCCGATCTGGATCTGGGGGATAATGTCTACGGTTCGCGTTTTTTTCTGCTCGATTACCCCAATGAGGATGATAAACGCAGATATGAAGGGGCACTGAAAGGGGGGGACATTCCCCGGCGGAAGGGGAAATACCTCTCGATAGGATATGGCATCGCACTACACGGCAATAATGACCCAACCTCAATCGGTCATCTTGCGTCGAGCGGCTGTATCAGGATGTACAATGATGATATTGTTCAACTGGATAGGTATATACAGCTGGGAACCCCCGTTATCATCTCGAAAGATTGATGGCGGGCGAAAAGCCCCTGAAGTTCTCCCGCTAAAAAATGTTGACATAATTCTTGCACCTATTACCTTTGAGCTTCATTCGAGAAACGGCGCTTCGCCTGGTCTCTTTATTGAGGGTGGGATGCTGATGATCGGCAAAGAAAAGAGAGAAAAGTGCAGAGATGAGAGCGCCGTTTTTGAGAGTTAAGCTGCATACGCCAAGGGCGATGGAGTATTTTATTATTCAGCCGGGAGGTTAGACTTGTTCGATTTACTGACGACAGCTTATGCACAGAGCAAAACGCCTGAGGGAGATACACCGGGGGGCTCATTCATGAGCTTTATACCCATCATATTGATGATTCTGATCTTTTATTTCATCCTCATCCGGCCTTCTCAGAAAAAAGAGAAAGATCGAAAGAAGATGATTGAGGCGATTCAAAAGGGAGATAAGGTTTTAACCGCCGGTGGAATATATGGTGTCGTTGTGACGGTCAAGCCGGAGGAGAATATAGTTGTATTGAAGATATCTGATGGCACCAAGGTCGAGTTCGCAAAATCCGCTATTCAAACGAAGGTATCATAGAGAAGCTTTTTTTCGGCACTGCAAATATATCGTTCTGATTTTCCAGGTGAGAAAGGATTTGTATGAGGAGAATTGGCAGATCACTCCTTATCATCGGCTTTGTGTTTCTTCTCCTCGATGCCGGTGCAGGGCAGACTGAAGAGGGGATAGAAAAAACACCCGAAACAGGGGATGAGCCTGTTCTGAGCGAGGAGAAACCACCGGAGGAGAAGAAGGTGGTGAAGGAGGAGAAGAGAGAAACGCCACCGACCGCACCGGTTAAAAAACCGCCGGTGAAACCCGAACGTGAATCCGAGAAGGAGAAGAGCGAGGAGACGGTTCAGGATGATGCCGGCGACGGGCTCCTCGAGATTGTTGATGGCAACTTCTTATACCGGAGAATTCCCGAGATAGAGCTCCCCGAGCGGGAGCCGGTGTATGCGGAAAAGAGCACCGAGCGGGTACAGGAGAAGCGGATTCAGATCGAAGAGAAGTCCGAGAAGGAGAAGGGGCTTTTCGGAATGAGCAGGGGCACAACCGATCTTGTTGCGAAGGTGGTTCTGATTCTGATCATTGTGATAATTTTTCTTCTCTATCGTTCCCGTTCCAGGGATCGGCGAAGCAAGGTTTTGAGGAGATTTCCGAGAGTATAGCATGGGTTAGGCAAAGAGGAATTCGATGACAAGAGGTTTTATCTATAAACTCATATTCATTATTTTTATCATCGCTTTTGGTATTGTGCTCATTCTCCCCACCTTTGGAGAAAATGAGATGGAGATAATCCTGCAGGATGATGTTACCGAGGAGCAGGTTGCGTCGTTGCTGCGAAGATTTCCGCAGGATGATTTTGAAGTCACCAGAAAGCAGGGCGCGATGCTTATCCGGGGCTTCGGCATAAGCGACGCCGTCATGAACGAGATCAGAATCTACCCCGGTGTTAAGGATGCGAAAATTTTGAAGCACTGGTCGGAGAAGGTCTTCTATGCGAAGAAGATAAATCTGGGGCTCGATCTCCAGGGGGGCATGCAGCTCGTTCTTCAGGCGGATTACGAAAAGATGGAGAAGAAGACGGGAGAGAAGCTCTCCGAATCGGACAGAGTGGACATCACCGAACAGGCACTGGAGATGCTCCGAAACCGCATAGACAAGTTCGGTGTTTCTGAGCCGTCTATTCGGGCCAAGGGCTCGGATGCCATTGAGATTCAGCTGCCGGGCGTGAAAGACCCCAAAAAGGTCAAGAAGGCGATTGGGACGACCGGAAGTGTCGAATACCGGCTGGCTGATGATGCCTATACTCAGCTCGCGGGACAGTGGTTAAAGGAGCAGTACGGTGAAAAGGAGGTGCCGATTGATCCGAAGCAGCAGTACGAGCTGCTTCAGGAGATCTCAAAGGGAGTGAATTTGCCCGACAATCTTGAGCTGCTCTTCTTCTTCCAGCGGGAGGAGGGGAGCAGGAGAATCTACCCTGCTTATCCCATAGCTCTTCACAATAAGGTTGCGCTTGCCGGTAATGATATCAGCAAGGCATGGATCGGGAAGGATGAATATGGCCGGTTGTCGGTGCATTTCAAAACGACCGCTGATGGGGCATCGAAGTTTGCTCAGGTAACGGCCGAGGAAAATCACGGCAAGAAGCTGGCAATTGTCATCGACGAGAAGGTGCGGAGCGCACCGCAGATAAATGTTCAGATCACCACCGGGCAGGCGCTCATACAGGGTGATTTCACCATGGAGGAGGTCGAGGTGCTCTCGCGGATAATCAAGGAGGGGGCCCTCCCCGTCGATCTGACAATCATTGAGGAGAGAACGGTCGGCCCGTCCCTGGGGCAGGATTCGATTGAGTCGGGCTTCAAGGCCATCGTTGTCGGAATGTCCGGAGTCATGATTTTTATGATACTCTACTACAAGCTGGGGGGCCTCTTTGCGAGCATCGGTCTGATGCTGAACATGGTCTTTATCCTCTCGCTGCTCTCACGTTTCGGCTTCACGCTCACCCTGCCGGGTATCGCCGGTCTGATTCTCACCGTCGGTATGGCGGTTGATGCGAATGTTATTATTTACGAGCGGATCAAGGAGGAAATCCGTGATGGGAAATCACCCCGCGCGTCGGTTTCCTTCGGATTCGATCGGGCCTTCTGGACGATTTTTGACGCCAACCTGACCACCCTGATAGCGGCAATTTTTCTCTCACGGGTGCCGGGGCCGATCAAGGGGTTTGCGGTAACGCTTATTATCGGGGTTATCTCCAGTATGTTCGTTGCGCTCTTTATCACGCGCTTTGTTTTCGAGCTGGTAACATTGAAAAAAGATCTCAAGAAATTATCCTTGTGAGGGATGTCAAGTTGGAACGGGTTATTGAATTTCTCCGCTATCGGATTGTTGCCTACGCTTTCTCGCTGATTCTGTTTGCGCTCCTGGTAACGGGCACCATTATCAACGGCGGGATCAACTGGGGAATAGACTTCGTTGGAGGCGTCAAGCTGATAGCGAGATTTGAGAAAAATGTCGATATCGCGAAGATCAGAGATGTTCTCTCTACAAATGATATACATGCGATGGTTCAGAATATCGGAACCGGCGTCAAGAACGAGTATATTATCTCAACAAAACTGCTGGGGAAGGGTGAATCGTCGGAGAAGAGCTATGAGATACTGAAGAAAGTGCTGGGTGATAATTTTAAAACCATTGAGTATCTGAGCGTTGAGACGGTCGGTCCGGCCATCGGCGATTTTTTGAAACGGGAGGCGGCGAAGCTCTTCTCCATTGCCCTCATCATGATGCTCCTCTACCTCTCCTTCAGGTTCGAGGTGAAATATGCGATGGGAGTGATAGTCGCCCTGGTGCACGATATTTCCCTCTCACTCGCCTTCTGCGGGCTCCTGCAGCTCGAGATAGATATTCCCGTTATCGCCGCTCTGCTGACGATCTTCGGATACTCGGCAAATGACACCATTGTTGTTTTCGATAGAGTCAGGGAAAATGTACAGATAAAATCGAAGCAGACATTCCTTGAGATAATTGACAGATCAATTTCACAGTCCATGTCGAGAACCCTGCTCACTTCTCTCACCACGCTCTTTGCTGTTTTCGCACTTTATATGCTCGGTGGAGATGTTATCAATGATTTCGCCTTAACCCTTCTCTTCGGAATCGTAATTGGAACCTATTCGACGCTCTATATCGCATCACCTGTCGTCCTCGCATGGGAACGGTTTTCATCAAAATAGCGCAGTGCTCTTCCCTCTGCCGGTGGTCACTCTCCGTTGTGATGGTGCTTTCCGCCATGTGTTATCCTCAATCGCTCTCGGCGCGGGAGAAGGGGTATCCTGAATATTCACCTGAAGGGATACGCGGATTCATACGGCATCTCATCGGCAAAAAAGAGTACTATCGGGCTCACGTTGAGTTGAAACGCCTTCAGGTATTACACCCTTCATCTATAACGAATGAGCGTTTTCTGGTCTCGGAGTTGTATCTCTTATATAACGGAGAGCAGTACCGCAGTGTGCTGGATTATGATTATAGTGGTGATGACACCCGCTCTGAGATAATAAACCGTATCTTCAAATTTGATGCCTGTCTCTCCCGGACGGATTATGATGGCACCGCTTCACTCAACCTTCGGGATTTCATCGGTTCGGCAAAAACCCTCGATGAGTATCTCGTGAAACGGGTGATACTTGCCGAGATGCTGAGAGAGGGGACACCCTCATTTGAGCGTCTCGCCACGCGGCTCGGAAGAAACGCACCGGAGATAGATCTCAAACCCTATCGGGATCTCTTCAGATACTCTTCACAAACCGTTGCCTCGCTGAAGGATCCGACTCGTGCGCTCCTGTTCGGCATTATTCCCGGAATGGGCTATGTTTATGCCGATCGCAGACCAACGGGGATTCTGGCGCTCATTGTCATTACCGTCTTCTCGACCGTCACCTGTTTCGCCTTTTCCTCCGAGAACGAGCATATCGGTATTTTTCTCGGCGCGGCCACAACCTTCTTCTATACGGGGAGCATTGTCGGGGGATATCTCGAAACGGTGAAGCGCAATCGGAAGATGATGAAGCGCCTCGGGGAAGAGCTTGCCGATGAGCTCGCTCTCGAGAAGGATAGAGATGAGATGTTCAGAAGGTACGGTCTGGCGGACTGAATGGCAGCTTTTCGGAAGACATATATGGAGATGGCCTTTGAGATCGCTTTCTCCACACTTGGCACAACCTCTCCGAATCCATCGGTGGGGACGGTCATCGTGCGGAATGATGCGGTCATCGCAACCGGGGGCACCTCTCCCTCCGGCGGCGATCACGCGGAGAGAGTTGCCATCGGGAATGCGAGGGGGGATTTGCGCGGTTCCGAGATGTATGTTACGCTTGAACCGTGCTGTCACTTCGGGAAGACGCCCCCCTGCACCGAAGCGATCATTGAGGCGGGTATTTCGCGCGTATACGTTCCGATCCTCGATCCCAACCCCCTTGTCGCCGGGAAGGGGGTTGTTCGATTGCGAGAGGCGGGTGTTGATGTGGTTATGGTCAATGAAATGGCCGGCGCCGCGTCAGATCTGATACGACATTTCAAGAAATCGGTCCTGAGGAAGCGGAGTTACGTTATTCACAAGTCGGCGCTGACCCTCGATGGACGTATTGCGACTCCCGGCGGTGATTCCAAATGGATAAGCTCGATTTATTCGCGGTATATCGCACACCGACTCAGGAGTATTGTCGATGGTATTCTCATCGGGACAGGAACCCTCATACAGGACAACCCGACCCTGAACGTACGGCTCGATTCCTTTCCCGACGAGGTCAAATCTTATGTCGCCGGTTTGCACGATTCCTTCTCCGGGAGGGAGAGCCTCTTTCTGAAGCTCCTCTTCGGCGGAAAGGAGCTCGGTGACCGATCGCCGATCCGCATCCTTCTGGGATTGCCCCGTAAATTAGATTTGACAGATAATCTCTTCTTTGATGATAATTTTCTGATCGGTGTACCCGGGGACGAGAAACTTCTCGCGAAGCGGGATGATTATCCCACCGTCAGGCGATTCCTGGATAGTGGCCAGGTGCTTATGATGAAAGGGGAATCGGGGAGTGAGCAGATTCATCACCTTGTTGAGGAGCTGGCGAGGAGGGGGAAAACGCTTCTCCTGCTCGAAGGCGGTTCACGTGTTGCGGGCTCCTTCTTTCATGCAGGTGAGATCGATCAGTTCTTCTACTTTATTTCTCCACGGATTTTCGGCAATGGGGTTCCCCTGATAGCGGGCGAGGGGGTTCAGCACGTTGCCGACGCTCCCCTCCTGCGCGACATTACAACGGTAATGGTTCGGGATGATATTCTCTGTAATGCC
Source organism: uncultured Leptospirales bacterium (assembly GCA_964652955.1). Taxonomy (GTDB): domain Bacteria; phylum Spirochaetota; class UBA4802; order UBA4802; family JAKQUI01; genus CAZZCF01. Next base: position 12,804 of record CAZZCF010000010.1, on the reverse strand, counting down.
TATAAGGAGCCGTATCACTTTGAGATGATGTAGGTGAAGATGTGTTTACCGGTTTAATCGAAGAGGTCGGTGAGATTACGAGAATCGAGAAGAGCGGGACAGGCGTTTTCCTCTCTATCACTGCTCCCCTCGTCCGTGAAGGGACTCGAGAGGGTGATTCCATTTCCATCGATGGCGCCTGTCTCACCGTTACCGCTGTCGGAGACATCTCCTTTACGGTTTTCGCATCACGCGTTACCTGTGCGGTAGCAACTCTCGGAGAGTTTAGGGTCGGGAGGAGAGTGAACCTGGAGCGTGCGCTTCAGATGAACGCTCGCCTCGGGGGACATATCGTGCAGGGGCATGTCGACGGAAAGGGAACCGTCAAGAGGATGATCAGGGATGAAAATGGCCTGGCGATCACGATAGCGGTTGACGGGGACATTCGTGCCTATCTCGTCGAGAAGGGTTCTGTCGCAGTGGATGGTGTTTCCCTCACTATCGTTACCCTCGACAGCGAAGGATTCGTGGTGTACCTTATCCCCGAAACCCTGGCAAAAACCGCTCTGGACGAAAAGGCGCCGGGTGCCGCGGTCAATATTGAGATCGACATCCTCGCCAAGTATGTCGAAAAGCTCCTCTCGCGGGAAGGAGAGGTGAAGGATGATCGGCTCAGGAAGAAGCTCATGGAGGAGGGATTTATGTAGCTGAGCGCTCACCGGGCGAATATTTCGGTGATGTCGATGGTATGCTGATGGGGGAGCTCGATCTTTTTCCCCTTCAAATGCGCAGAGAGGTAGATGGTGTGAATGACCTCGAGCGCTTTATAGCCGTCATGCCCGGTTGATGTAATCCCGGTCTTTCTGCCGCCGAGGAGCGCCTTTGCCTCCCGGTATTCTCTTATGAAGGGGTTCATGCTCTTCCTCCGGGGGAAGGGTGCTTCCTCGAGATCACGAAAACCGCTGTATAATTTTGATTTTCTGCTCAGATAGAGGTGCTCGTATCCGTTTCCGATGACGATCTTCCCCGCCGAACCGGACATCTGAAGCTCAAAGACATAGTAATTTCTGTTGCCACCCGCCTCGAGGAAGACGTCAATACCGCTTTCCATTTTGAGCCACGCGGCCACCCGCTCTTCGTATCCTCCTGAGCCCTTCTGGAAGTCGCCCTGAACTGTTGTTATCTCGCCGAAGAGATATCTGATGATATCGATCAGGTGCGTGCCATCGTGCAGGAGCGGGCCGCCGCCCTCTTCGGCAGGTGCAATTCCACCCGTTCCCGGTGTCAGTATGGAGGCGTGAACGGTTTTCACCTCGCCAATCCGGTTCGTTTCCAGCATCCGCTTGACGGTTCGATACCGTCCCGTGTATCGCCTTTCGTGGTTGATGATAACGCTGACGTGCTGGTTGTCGCAGGTTCGAAGGAGGCGCCGTGCGTCGGTCAGCGAGGCGGCGATCGGCTTCTCGCAGATAATCACTCCGGCTCCCTTCTCGGCGGCGAAGCGGCCGATTGCGGCATGTGATCCGGTCCAGGTCGCGATGATAACGAGCTCGGGCTGTGCGGCGGTAATTAATTCGCGATAGTCGGTATTGAGATGTTCTCGAGGGATACGTGCGAGGCGCGAGAACCGCTCCAGGCGGTCACGGTTACAGTCACAGGCATGGGTTATGGGAATCCCCGCTGCGGTTGCACCACCGTAGTGGGTGCACGGTTTATACCGCAGCGGATCGCGCTCGAGGAGAAATCCGATCCGGCCGCATCCGATGAGCGCTGCCGTGAAGGATTTCTTTGACGGGGTCATGGCGCTCCCCGGGAAACATTCCCCGCGCTCCGTAAAGAGAAGCGTCCGCGAGTCGCTCTGAGCCGGTTTTTCGGGATTCGAGAGATCTGATTCATAGTATCGGGAGATATTCCCGTATTTCGTAATCGGTGATGTGGGAATTGAATCTGTCGATCTCCATCAACTTGTTCTCGACGAGCATATCAATTACCTGCTCTCCCAGCGTTTCCTTCATCAGGGTGCTCTTCTCCAGATATGTCAGCGATTCACTGAGCTGATTGGGGAGTATCTCCAATCCCATCTCCCTGATCTCCTGCCGCTTCAAGCTCTTCCCGCTCACCTCCACCGGCTCGACGGGATCATATGCTTCATCGATGCCTCTCAGGCCGCTGGCGAGAATTGCCGAGAATGCGAGATAGGGATTGCAGGCCGGATCGGGGCTTCTCAGCTCAACCCGCATCGAGTTCGGTTTATCCCGCTTGCACTGCGGAACGCGGATCAATGAGGTGGGGCCGATAGTGCTCCATGAGATATGGATGGGGGACTCATCCCCGTAGAGGAGCCGTTTATACGAGTTTATCCATTGATTCGTAATGGCGAGGAACTCTTTACAGTGGCGGAGGAGACCGGCAATGTACTGATTTCCCGCCGTGGAGAGAAAGGAGGGCATGGCTTCATCGAAGAAGATATTGTTTTCTCCCTGAAAGAGCGATTGATGAATGTGCATGCCTGAACCGTTTTGATTGATGAGAGGTTTGGGCATGAAGGATGCGTATATGTTGTTGAGCAGCCCTATCTCTTTTGCGATGAGCTTGAAGGTCATGATATTATCTGCCGTCGAGAGGGCATCGCCGTGACGGAGATCAATCTCGTGCTGACTGTATGCGTCTTCATGGTGTGACGAGATAACGCCGATGCCCATTTCCTCAAGCGTGAGGACCGTCTGTCGGCGATAATCACTGGCAATGTCAAGGGGGGTGAGGTCGAAATATCTTCCTGCGTCCAGGATCTCGGGATGCTTCGAGGTCTTGAAGAAAAAGAATTCAATCTCCGGACCGGTGTAGAAGGTGTAGCCCTTTTCTCCCGCTCTCTTGAGATTTCTTTTCAGAATGTAACGGGAATCCCCCTCATAGGGGGTCATGTCGGTATGATAGATATCGCAGAAGACCCGTGCGACCGAATCTTCTTTCGGCCTCCAGGGAAGTATTTTAAACGTCGACGCATCCGGAAGCGCGATCATCTCCCGTTCGTCTTTTCTGATGAATCCCTGCAGGGTGGAGCCGTCGAAGCGCACCCCTTCGGCGAGAGCATCTTCCAGCTCATCGATGGTAATGGCAAAACTCTTGAGAAATCCCAGAATATCGGTGAACCAGAGCCGGATAAACTTTACCCTGCTCTCATGAGCGAGCTTCAAAGCGAATTCTCTATCTTCCATCCTATTGAATGCCGTTTTTTCTGATACCGTGAACCGAAGCGGCCCTGCTCACGGCTTTCATGTATTCTTCCCTGCTTATCTTCCCGTCGCTCATCTCTTCGTGGAGGAGTCGTAAGAGGAGATAGAACATAACCCACCTCCTGAACTTATTTTCCCTATAGTTATTATCGGCAGAAGGGAAGAGATAAATAATGTGGATTATGCATTCTCCTCTGAATGGACTCACCGGTGAAGAGAGCGCTCCTGAGCATTCCCGAAGAGAGCGGGCTATTATACCTTCCGGTAAAAGCGTCTTACAGGCTCAAATATATTAACAGCATAAAAATGATGAGCAGTATGGCAAAAAGACCCATCAGGATATAAGTCATTCTCGATAGCGCGGGCTCATCCGGCTTGATTTTTATATCGGGCTCTTTTGCTTTCTTCTTTCCCCCGGCTGTTTTGGCAAGCGGTCCGTCGATTGCCGGGTTATATATTCTCAACTTGACCTGCCGCTCGTCTTCAATGCACTTGCCGTAAATACCCGGTCCGATCTCGGTAATGATCTCGATGGGGTCACTTTTCGATGCTGCTTTGATATCGACGACCTCGCACGGCACTGCTTTTACGTGATTTTCCACTCTGAGCCCCAGGAGATCGATAAAGTAGTTCGATCGGTCGGTATTGGGGGTGATTTTTGCCATGATCCGATCCCCGATCTTTAACTCGTAGATCGGCTTCCCCTTCACCGGTGCGAGAATCGGTTCTATGGCAAGTATGACCGAGCCCTCTTCGATAACCCCCTTGATCGATGTCTCCTGTATCTTCACATCGCTGGCACTTTTTTGCTCGCGGGATTCCCTCATCTCTTCGGGTGTTATCTCCTGAATGCCGGTTTCGAGGAGAAGACCTTTGTCATTGATGATCCGGTTGATGGCATCGAACATCATAACATCAGCTCCCTCATAATTGTACTCGTTGAGGTAACCGTAGAGCTGATTCCGCAAACTGTTCTCATTGATAATTCGCCCGATCTGATCCATCAGTGACGATGACATGCTGTTGTTGATATTCCCCTTCCACTTGAGATCCTGGATGACTTCCTCATACTTGGTCCATGCGGCGTGGGTTTCGAGATCGTAGACATGTGAATATGTCGAGATGACGATACTGGAGTTGTCGACGTAGCGATCCTGGTTGAAGATAATGAGAAAGAGCCCGTAGAGGCTCAATGAGTTTGACTTGAATCTTCCCTTGAAAATAATGTAATTACGTTCTTCCTGGAAATCGGTATTTTCAGTTGCCATGCGAAATGACCACTCAGCGGTAATGTAGTATTGCACTCTGATTCAGCGCTCTGCTCGATGCCATCAATAAGTGCTGATCGTGCTCTTGTTCCTTCCCAATAATGGTGAATGCTGTGCCGTATTCATCGCTCTCCCTTTGATGGCACGGAGAGAGCATCCCTTACGCTATTTCTGTTTAACCAGTAAATGTATCGAGCGTGAATATACATTTATCCTTTCTGTGGTATGTTAAGGGATGGGAGTGTCGGTCTACGCATACAGTTGTTATCGAGCAAATATCCGCGCTACAAGCGCTCCGCATCACATAACCCTCTTCTTTAATGTGGGGGAACAGAGATTGCGCATAGAAACGGTGAATGATGTATCTCCCTGTTTGCGCTGAAGAGCGCTGTTAATCTACCACAGGTTCAATTAATGTCAATATAAAAAAAATTATTTTTTTTTCTTAAAAAGTTACATAAATTGTTGATTGAGAAGCTGTTTTCATGATACCATTTGTCTTCCACGGAGCAGATTCGTGATAAACGACACCACAGCAGAGTGGCGGGAGTGATGAAATTATCTCTCTTAACCGATCTCTATGAGCTGACTATGCTCGAAGGCTACTATCAGTCCGGTTCGATTGACCGGCGGGCGGTCTTTGATGTTTTTTTTAGAGAGGCGCCGTTTAACGGAAGCTATGCGGTCTTTGCGGGACTCGAAAAGGTTATCGCCTATTTAACAGAACTGAGCTTTGATGATGATGATATCGCCTATCTCCGATCGTTGAACCTCTTCTCCGGAGACTTTCTCGATTATCTGAGAGGGTTTCGATTTGACGGGGATGTGTATTCATTCCCCGAGGGGAGCATTATCTTTCCTCAGGAGCCGATTCTCCGGATTGAAGGAGCGCTCGGCGAAGCGCAGCTTGTCGAGACGGCAGTATTGAATTTTGTGAACTTTCAAACGCTCATTGCATCGAAAGCAGCGCGTATCTGCTCTGCGGCCCGGGAGCTGCCGGTTATTGAATTCGGCCTTCGGCGATCGCAGGGTGAGGATGGCGGGCTCAGTGCCTCCCGTGCTTCTTTTGTCGGAGGCTGTGAAGGCACCTCGAACGTGCTTGCCGGGAAGATGTTCGGCATTCCGGTTCGGGGGACGCATGCGCACAGCTGGGTTATGTCATTTGATTCCGAGCTTGAGGCTTTTCGTGCATATGCCCGGGTGTACCCCGATAATGCCATCCTTCTCGTTGACACCTATGACAGTATCAGGAGCGGTATTCCCAATGCGATAACGGTTGCACGCGATCTGCAGAAGGAGGGGCATCGGTTAGTCGGGATTCGACTCGATAGTGGCGATATTGTTTCCATCAGCAAACAGGCACGACAAATGCTCGACGAGGCGGATCTGGATTACGTAAAGATTCTGGTTTCGGGCGATCTCGATGAGTATCGTATTGACGAGATGCTGCGTGAAGGCGCTCCGGTGGACTCCTTTGGTGTTGGCACCCGTTTGGCAACCGGGCATCAGGAAGCGGCACTGACCGGTGTTTATAAAATGGCAGCGATGGAGAATCGGGATGGCGCGGTGATCCCGAAAATGAAGACCTCTGATGAGCTGATAAAAGGGACGCTGCCGGGGATTAAGAATGTTTTCAGATTCTTTAAAGATGGTACCACGGTTTTCGATGTCATCTGCCGTGATGATGAGACTCCCGGTCCCGGCTCTCGTATCTTCGATCTCGGTGGAAGCGGGCTCACGGTTCCGGAGGACGTGACGGGCGTGAAGCAGTTGCTGCCGATAGTGCAGGAAGGAAAACCGATTTCAGAATCGCCATCACTGGTGGAGATTCAGCATGCCTGTCGTGATGGATTCAGGATGCTCCCCGAGAGGTATAGAGCGATCACCGACGCGGATGTTTATCCGGTCATGATCAGTGAGAGCGTTTTTACCCTCTGGGAAGAGCTTCGGGGGGCTGTCGTATGACAGAACCCGACGGGCGGGAGAGATTACATTTCTCGGACATCACTGCCGAGGCGGAGAATGCAGTTTCACTGTCCGACCTCTTGCGATGTGCTGTGGCGGTCGGAGCGGTATCGATCGATTTTTCGTGTCGTCATACTACTTTCACGAAAGGATTAAGATTAATATGAAGATGGATAATGACGATAATAATATTGAGGAAAACAGCGATTCAGATGAGAACGTTCAGGAAGCTATGGATACCGGGGAGAGCGTCGATTTGAAAAAGGGAATCGGGCGCCGGTGGCTTAAAGTCGCAATACGGGTATCACTGATTGTCGGTGTTTTTCTCGTCGTTTTTTATTTAATCTATTTTTCTACGAGGTATGGAAAGGCAACCTTAATCCTCTCGAATCGCGAGATCACATCGGTTGATCAATCGATTGAGCCGGAACGGGCCTTCCCGGTGCGGAGCCGGATCCATTTTTATGTCGAACGGGAGAACAGAAGGCTGGAGTCAACGCTCTTCGTAATAGCGATAGAATATTTCGAGAAAAATGCGTATAAGCATTACAAGCAGATTACGTATGAGATTGATAAGGACTTTCCCAAAGTGAGCGCCTCTATTCCCGAAGAGTATTTCACGAGAGCGGGTAAATACAGGATAAAAGCAATGCTCGACAGCAAGGTAGTCGACATGAAAGAAATTGAAGTTGTCGGGGAGGAAACCCGCGAATAGAATCAGGGGGAGATCAGTGCGTCGGATAATCATTTTCATTAGTATACTACTCTTTAGTACGCCTGCTTTTCCGTATTCCGATCAGATCACCACCGAGCGGATGCTTACGGAAAACAAGTCATTTATTGAGTTCGTGAATGTGTGTTTGAGCAATTTCGGAAAAGAAAAAGTAACGCACTATCGGGACACGTTTTTCGAAATCTACAGTCTCCACTTTAACGCACAGGTGTCGTTTCTGCAATCTGACTACAGAAACGCTTTTCGAAACATTCGCTCTTCACAGAACAAGCAGACATCGCTGTATAAGGAGGTGCTGAAAAATGTGTATCTTGAAGATGCCAAGGATATTCTCGACAGGTTTGCGCCTCTCGTCATCAAATCGAAAAATCCGAGAGCGAGGCTCTATCTGACGCTGGCGTACCGCGATCGGGCTGTCAGTAAAAATTTCAATAAGATCAGCAATGCATCGAATCCCAAGCTCTACTCGTACAAGCTTCATAAGTACGTGGAGGCGATCAAGTTTGCACGTCGCGCGAAGCGATACGGGTTTCTCGCGCTCTATGAGAGTCAGAGCAACGAGGTGAAGAGAGATATTTATATTCACCTCTTCGAGATGGAACGGGAGTCGGGTAACAAGTTCTACAACAGGTTTCTGAAAAAAACGCAGCAGGACTACATGAAGGAGATAAACAAAACCTATGAGGAATATGAACGGGAGCTCGAGGAGACCGGGAAAGAGGATATTCGTGCACCGGGTGAGAATATCAACCGGAAGGGAGATCTGACCGTCGATAAGGAGCCGGTCTTTGAAAAAAAGGTTGAGAAGAGAGTTCGCTTCAGGAAGGAGAAGAAAGTTGCCGAGAATCTTATAAATCTGGAGTTCGATCGAGCCGAGGATTACATCAGAGAGTATGTCCAGGATTTCAACTTTAAAATAATACTGGCAACCTTCGAAATTCTCTCCACCAGGAAGGAGAATGGAGGGATCAATTATAATTCCTTCTTCGTGCATCATTATGACAACTATACCCGGTTGCCGAAGAACCAGAAGTTCCTCCTCGATGATTTTGCCGGGAAGGTTAAAGTTGTCGATGACCTTTCGCGTGAACGGGAGGGTGTGCAAGATGAGTCCCCGGCAGAAAAGGGATCGATAAAGAAAGAGAGTGGGAAGAAAGAAGATAAGAAACAGCAGTAATCACCGGGAAAGGAACAGCGCCACCGGATAGCAGTGCCGCGATAATTGTCGTGCGGCGCAAGGCCGTGCGCGCTGATAGATCTGCCGATACCGCAACGCGTCCCCGCCGATTCCACAGGATTTAATCGTCCCCGTCAGAGAAAATGTTGTTGCAATACTGGGCTCTATGTTCAGAATACTGAAGGAGTCCGGAGTATTCCGCTCCCGGGTTTTTCTGTCCGGGGCATGAGCCCCGAGGTTTCGCGCCGGGGGCGAAGAAAAGGATAAGAGGATCAGAGATACAAAAAGGTAGCGGATGTATGGCGATACGGCATTTAAAACGGTTGTTCTTTATCGTAATTGTTCTGTATGCGATTATCTTCTGGATGCTTATCGGCCTCGATATTCTCTACTGGTTTTTTTATTAAAGGGCGCCATGCCGCGAGGCGTGATTCGGAGACGTACGTCTCGCTGTTGCGGGCGGCGGGGGATTGCCTTCGAAGCGGGTCTGCCCGGTGACGGAATTCCCGGTCGATGACGGCATCGGCCGGTGCGATAGCACCGGCAGCGTGCTGCGGTGAAGAGGTTTATGCGATGAACCGGATTATTGACAAGGTCAAGCAATCGATTGACAGGATGCCGAGCCTCTCTCCTGTGCTGCACAAGATAAATGCGGTGGCGAACAATATAAATTCTTCCGCACAGGATCTGACCAATGTTATACAGCTTGATCCGGTTCTAACCGCCAAAGTCATTCGAATGGTGAACTCGGCCTATTTCGGATTGCCACAGGAGATTACCTCGCTGAAACAGGCAGTGGTGATGCTTGGCATCAATACCATCAAGAACGTTGCGCTCTCGTCCGCCTTTCTCGGTACCGTCTCGCTCAAGGGGAAAACCGGATTAAACGAGGAGGACTTCTGGAGACATTCGCTCGGCGTTGCCGTTGCGTCGAAGCTCATTGCGAAGCGGCTGCGGGTTGATGCGAAATATCTCGAGGAGTATTTCATTGCCGGCCTGATTCACGATATCGGCAAGGTGTTGATGAACAACTTCTTTCCCGATGACATGAACACCATCCTGAATATCTCTTCGCAGAAGAATGAATCGATTACTGCCGTGGAGAGGAAGGTGCTCGGCCTGACCCACGAGGAGATAGGTATCGCCATAGGCAAAAAGTGGAAATTCGAGAACAACCTTCTCTACGCGATGGGGAGACATCATCAGCCGGTGGTGAAAGGCAGCGCGGCGATTTTCTCAATGGTTATTGCGGTCGCAGACACCTTTGTCAAAATACTCCGCGTCGGATTCAGCGGCAATTATAAGATTGATCCGATTCCGGAAGAGGTGTGGAAGGTGCTTGAGCTCGAGGAGGAATCGGTCTTTGTCGCGCTGTCGTCGATCAACGATGAGATTCAAAAGGCGAAAGTTTTCCTGAGCTGAGATGAGCGCGCTCTCTTGTACATTCTGGGGGGTGCGGGGATCGATACCGGTTCCCGGCCCGACAACGATACGGTACGGGGGCAATACCGCCTGCATCGAGGTGCGATCAGACAGGGGCGACTGGGTCATCTTTGATGCGGGAACCGGGATCAGGGTTCTCGGCGAATCACTCGATCTCTCAAAGAAATACGATGTGACCATACTGATTTCGCACCCGCACTGGGACCATATCAGCGGCTTCCCCTTCTTCACGCCCATCTATATTCCCGGCAACCGCCTGTCGATTTACGGCCCTTCAACCGATGATCTCTCCATCGAAGAGATTTTCAGTGATCAGATGCAGTACACCTTTTTCCCGGTGAGAACGGCCGAGCTCGTCGCAGACATCACCTATCATGAGCTCACCGAGGAGCAGTTCACGCTGGGGAATTTTATCATCGATACGATAAAGCTCAATCATCCTGTCGATTGTCTCGGCTACCGGATCACCTATGATGATACGGTTTTCGTCTATCTGGGAGATAATGAGCCCTACTACAATATCTATGGTGACGGCGATGAGGATGTTGAGGCGATGGTTCGGGCGATGAACAGGAGGCTGATCGATTTTGTGCGGGGAGCGGATGTGCTGGTGGCGGATTCGCAGTATACGCCGGCGGAATATCAGAACAAGCGGGGATGGGGACACAGCACCACCCATCACCTCATAAATATGTCGATTCGGGCCGGGGTGAGCAGCGTTTTCTTTTTTCATCACGATCCGCAGCGAACGGATGACGAGCTCGATCGTCTCGTTCAGCACTATAGAAATAAGCTCAGGGAGAAGGGATATACCCTGGAGGTTGATGCGGCACGGGAGGGGAAAACCGTTACCTGTTGATCCGCGAGCGGATACGGGCGGTCCTTTAGCCGATATGCTCTCCCATTCCTTCAATCAGCGCATGTGCATTCGTGCCGAGATCGGGGAGGTAGTATCCGCCCTCGAGGATTGCGAAGATCTTTCCTCCGGCATGCTGTGCGGCGAAATCGCCCGCGAGAGCGCCGATCCTTCGGTAATCCCCGGTTGAGAGATTGCCGCCCCAGTCCTTTTCGTATTGATCGAAGCCGGCAGAGATGCCGATGATATCGGTATCACCGACTGAAGAGAGCGCTGCTTCTGTTTCACGTATGAAGTCCCCCGGATTGGAAGACTGAATATTCAGAACAGGGACATTCGTATCGCCTTTGAATATGGTATCGGTTCCGTCGCCAAAGTGAAGATCGATATCGAGAATCACCGCTTTCTGTATCCGTTTCTCCTTCTGCATTTTCCTGATGGCGATTGCCATGTTATTGAAGAAACAGAAGCCCCAGTTGTGATCGGGATTTGCATGGTGTCCGGGGGGTCGTATCATCCCGAAAGCTATGGTGCCGTCGAGGGCGAGATCGGCAGCCGTGATCGCGCCGCCGGCGGCGAGCTTCGCCACATCGTATCTCACGGGATCCTGCTTTTCCATGGCGAGGAGCCCCTCGGAATGGCACAGGAGGATATCGGACTCGCTGCAGGGATCGGGTTCCACGATGGGAAACATGCCCCCGAGCACCTTCATGATCGACTGAATCCGCTCCGGAGTCTCACAGCTCGCCGTCGGATAATCGATCAGGTATGATTGATGGTAAACGAGGCGGACAACATCCGATAGCTTCTTCATGGCAACCCCCTCTCAGAATTGTTCCTTCTTTATATTGTGCTCCCAGAGCTCGACGAGCTTCTCAAAAACGCGGTCCGGGCGGCGATCCCTGTATGCCAGCCGTCGCCGTTTGATGAGATAGGCGACCGTTGCATCCTCCAGCGAGAACTTCTGATCAAAGCTGTTCAGCTTGCGTATGAGATAATTGAGATTATGGGTTTGAAAATCGCCAATATGCTTTGAGGAGGCGATGGTGGGCTCATATTTCATGAGGAGCTCGGTAAAGTAGAGCGAGAGCCGCCAGGAATCGATGCTTCCCCCGATCCCCGACTTGAAGTGCATACTCAGTGTCTCGAAAAGGGTGATATGCTGATAATATGAATCGTATATCGTGGTGATGCTTTCGGGGAAGGTGTTCATAACCTCCATGAGATCGATGGGTTCCCCCAGATCAATGAAGTGGCTGAAAATTCTTCTGCTATTTTCATTTATCGGTTCAACGTCGATGAGCTCAATCTTGAGATCCTTGATTACCTGCTGGAATCACTGGAAATCGAGGGGGAGTATTCCCTGTCTGACACCTTTATTGAAACCGGATCCGGTGCGCTCACCGATTGCAGGGAGAGCATTCATCCAAAAAAAGAACCGGCCGCTGACCGGTTTTTCAGGACGGAGCCATATAATCAGATCTTCTCTGAAAGATTCGGATTCAGAGAAAACCTGAGTGTTATGGATCTTTTATTTAATGAGGGACCGAACGCCAGGTCTGTCCTGCAGAAAAGCCTGCTTAGCTGATGCTGGCCCTGGGCTCTGAATGGAGCCTTGCGCCCTGAGAAAAGCCCTGGGAGATGAGCCAGCCCGGTGGGGTTCTTATCAGAACCTGAAACCCAGAGTGGCTGAGATTTGCTGGTTGTGATTGCTGATGGTGGCACCGCCGGCATCCTCAGGAAGGTATAGCCAGTAATCGTATTCGTTTGTCCTCAGGACATAGGCCAGGTCAAAAAATACATTACTGCTCCTGATCCCGAATCCCCCGCTGTAATTCATATACCATGCGTTCTTATTGTCCTCTGAGGTTTTATATGGACTGTCATAGAATGCCAGTCCACCCCTCAGGTACATCGGACCCAGATGAAGCTCGGCCCCGGTGCGTATATTATGAGCGGCAGAATAGATCTCGCGGATCCGGTCGTTCTGGTCCAGCAGGTCATAACTTGTGGGCCGGGTGTCCATATTAATTTTGCTGTAATCCATGTACTCATAATCTACACTGACAATGGCAAGTCTGCCCAGCTGAAGGGCCACGCTGGCAATTGCTTTATATGGAGTGCGCAGGCGGTAATCGAACTGGTTGATC
>CAZZCF010000009.1:0-64128 GCA_964652955.1 uncultured Leptospirales bacterium | reverse complement strand
CACAATTCATTTATCATCTGCGACAGGAAGGATGTCTGGGTTCTGGAAACCGCTCACAAGCACTGGGCCGCTAAAAAGATTGAAGGAATTTATTCGATATCAAACGGACTCACCATTGAAGAGGATTTTGATATCTCCTCAAAGGGGATCGAGGATTATGCCCGCAAAAAAAACTACATAAAGAAAGACGAGAATTTCAATTTTCGAAAAGCCTTTTCGGATAAATTCTACACTCACTTCAGCAGGTGTCGGAATAGACGAAACAGGACTTATGAGCTCCTCAGCCGTCACTTCGGGAAAATAACCCCTGCTGTCATGATGAGTATTCTTCGCGATCACGGAGACGACAGCAGATATCTGCACCCCCATGAAACCTCTATGGGGACGGTATGCATGCACGCATCATTCGGTCCCTTCAGGCCAAGCCAATCCACCTCCGCGCTCGTCTCACATCTCAGAGAGGAGAACTCGGTTCACTGGGCAACCGGAACCTCCGGGACGTGCACCAGTGTGTTCAAACCATTCTATTTAACCGGCAAGGAAATTGATTTCTTTCCCAATACCGAAACAACGAGCTTCTCCTTCGATTCCTTCTGGTGGAAACACGAGCTTCTTCACCGCCAGGCAATCATGAAATACAACTCGTGGCTCAACACCATAGCCCCCGAACGTGATGAGCTCGAAAGGAAGTTCATTGAGGATGAATTAAAGCTCCATCAGAAGATTCTCGGGAACAAGAGATCGGCTGATGAACTGATGGCTTTCTCAAAGCAGTGCTTTGGCGTTTCGGATGAAAAGTCAAGTATCTGGATTAAGCGGCTGCAGAACAACGATGAGGATAAGAACATTCCGAAAAGATTCAAGTACTTCTGGAAGAAGCAAAACCGTGCGGCCTCCCTCACGAAAAACTTCGAGCTGATAACCGAATAGAAAGGCTCGTCGTCTCAGAGCATCGAAAAAATGTACTGCTCAACCATCTCGAAATTCCTCCTGACCTCGTCTCTGCCGACAATAAACTCCATATGACCGGGAAGGAGAATCTCAATATCGAGCTCTGCCACCTTTCGAATGCTTTCTTTCAGAGTATTCCCGTCACCGCCGGGGAAATCGACCCGTCCCACACTTTGCCTGAAAATGAGATCACCACAGACGAGGGTTTTCTTCTCGGGCCAGTAAATCGATATTGAACCGGGTGAGTGTCCGGGTGTATGATACACCTGAAGCTCCGTGCCATTCACCTCCCACGCGCCTTCCGATAAAACGAGATCAAATTTAAATGAGGGAAACTCTATCCCCATCATCTGAAAGAATTGAGGCCCGACTTCGTTCAGAAACGTTATTCCATCGGCATGCATGGCAACCGGAATACCCTTCTCCATAAAGTGCTCACTCCCTTCAAAGTGATCGGGATGACAGTGGGTATTAACCACAGTGGCAACTGCATCGGGATCGAGCCCATCCTCCTTCATAGCGTTAAAGCGGAGATCGAGATGATGCTTCAAGCCGGGATCAAAGAGTATGCGAAGAGGATCACCAAAATAAAACATATTACAGTTATTCTCAAAATAGCCTCTCCATATGTAAGCATATACACCGTCAACAATCTTCATATCGTATACCCCGCTCGAAAACTATCGCACCCTCCAGTCAAATTACACGGGGCACCCGTCAGGGAGCCCCCGATGCAGACATGGGAAAGCCTCATCATTTCTCGAGACGCTCATTCCGTCAATGATTTATTCCCCCTTCACAATCATAAAAGCAAAAGTACTTGATTAAGAGAGAACGACAATATAGTCTCTCACCGTAAGAATAACCCCACCGACGTGGAGAGAGATACTGATGAAATCCTTTAACAGAGTCATCAAGGTGCTGCTCTGCCTCATCATTGTAAAGGGGATCCTCCTTGTTCCTCATTACAGGAACACACAATGCCGGACAAAGGTGATCCCGATTGAATATTTTGACAAGGGTTTGAGCAGCTGGAACATACGAGATGCTACAAGGAGGGAAGCATACAGAACATACTCGATAAAGCAAGAGGGAAACAATCGATTTCTCAGGGCAACATCGTACCGGAGCTCAATTCAGATTGCAAAAAGGGTAAACTGGCATCTCTCTTCCTTTCCTGTACTCTCATGGCAATGGAGAGTTCACCGCGTACCACGCGGGGCAAACGAGCAGAAGAGAGGGAGAAATGACAGTGCCGCTGCGGTCTATGTGGTATTCCTGCGGACTGAAATCCCCTACGTCTCATGGCGATACCAACCGATAAATTTCATTAAATATGTATGGAGCACAAGCCTCCCCACAATGCGAGTAATTAACAAGATAAAGAAAAAAATCGGCGCCACCCTCTATGAGGGAAGATTTATCGTGCTTCAATCAGGGAAAGAAAAAATCGGACAGTGGATAACAGAACGAAGGAATGTGATCAGAGATTACCGGATGGCGTTCGGTAAAACGCCGGAAAAAAATCCTGTACTCGTCGCAATACTCACAGACTCAAACGATACGAAGAGCTCAGCAATAGCCGATTACGATACCATAGTGATAAAAGAGAAGTAGCCTCATTCCCATTTCGATTGCAAGGGGATAACGCCGCTTCCGCTGATTTTAATGCGGTGAAGAATCCGCAATGCCGAGGAGCCGCTCATCTCCTCAACCGACTTTCCCTTTATGAGAATAATCCGTTTGCTCGCATCAAACCAGACGGAGAGCTCATGCCCGGCTCCGGCATGAAACGTCATGCAGCCCATGATTGCACCTTCCGGTAACCAGTTCTGCTCATCATTCGATGAAAGCGCCTCTTTCACAACTGTCCCATAAAACCGACCAATCGGCACAATTCTGACTCGCTTGCCCTGCAGAGCAAGCGAAACTCTTGTATAGGGCTCATCCGCAATGCTTATCGAACGGAACACCCAGTAAATCCTGATGGTATTCCCGGCTTCTGAGCTCCAAATCTCTTCCCGGAATCCGAAACCGACTATTAGCGCTACGACGGTAATTCCGCTCAGAAAGGAGCCGATTCTCTTCCGCTTCATTATCATCATATCCTCTTATCTGTTTTTTGGGGTACCGGTGATGAAATGCAGGTTATCGTTGCATGCAAAATCGGATTGTACCTCGCAGGGCGACCTGGCTACAATCTCTCTCTTGTCTCTCCTGCAAGATCAATCGGTCTGCCGATATCAGCAGTGGAGTATATGGTTCGTATTCTTTTGACAAACTCGACGTCAAAGGTGTGCCCGGATTTACAGACAATAAAATACCCAAGTATGGGCCTTCCCAGGAGAGCGATGTCTCCAATAAAATCGAGTATCTTGTGCCTGACACATTCGTCATGAAAGCGCGGCTCATTCAGATAGCAGTTGTCGGAGATGACCAGCGCATTGGACAGGCTCCCCCCCATCGCAAGTGAATTTCTCCATAAGAACTCCACGTCCCGCTCGAAACCGTAGGTTCTCGCCGGCGCTATCTCCTTGATAAAGACATCCCGTGTTAACGAGTAATGCGCATATTGGTTCTGCACAACAGGATGCTCGTAGTTTATCGTGTATGATATTTTCGGAATGTCGGATGGCAAAACGATAATGAACTTATCTTCCTCGATCATCCATATCGGGTTGAGTATCCGAAGCGGCCTGTTAACCTCCTCAAAGGTATACAACCGCTTCTCCTCAAAGAGCTTAACAATGGGGCTTGACGAGCCATCGTAAATGGGTATTTCCCCGCCCTCCACCTCAACGATAAGATCAGTTATTCCCAGTATAAAGAGAACGGCGAGGAGATGCTCAACGGTTCGTATTTTCCAATCGCCATTGGACAGGGTAATCGCAAATCGCGTATCGGATACTGAATCTGGATTTGCGTGTATCGGGGAATTCATACCGCAGCGCTGATTAATGAAAACAATACCCGTTCCACAGTTCGCCGGGAGAAATCGCACTTTCGAGCGCTCACCTGAGTGAATACCTATTCCTTCAGTGACAATCGGTTCTTCAATTGTCTTTCTGTTTATAAAATAGTGTTTAGTCATATCGTTACATTATACCTCTTTCTCCGCCAATAGGGGAAAAAATTCCGCCATCATATGTATTATTAATTCACGTCTGACAAATATGTCTCCTTTATCAACATAACTCCACCAGAACGATAGAGGCATACCATCTCATGAATCACTGAACAGTATTAAAACTATTCAGCAATTTTTGAAAAATCAAGAAGGTTTTTAAAAGGCGTCAAAATATTTTCCAAAAGTGAAAGACGGTTATCTCTCAATCCTCTATTGTCCGTCATAACCATTACCTCATCAAAAAAACTATCTATAAGCGGTTTTCCTTCAATGAGGAGCTGAAACAGATCCTGATACCGTTTGGCTTGAATACATTCATCTATTGTATGCATCCGCTCATCAAAAAAGCGGTAGAGTGCACCTTCCGAATCCTCTGTAAGCATCTCTGCTGAAAACCGCAAAGGATAATCAGGGAATTCCTTCCGGAAGGCTGCGAGTATATTATTCATTCTCTTGAAACTCAACAGCATTTCGGAAAAATTATCATTCATTCTGAATTGATGTACGCTCTGCGCTCTTCGATAGAGCTCAAAAAAGTCATAAAACCCAACGGATAAACAGGCATCAATCTCATCATGCTTCAGGCCCTTCTCAAGAAAAATTGTCCGTGTTCTTGCCGCAATGAAATCCAGTATCAAATCAACGTAACGCTCGCCCTGTGCATAGTGATCGGCTATCTGTAGAAGAACGCTCTTTATATCAAGATTTATCTCATTCTGTATGAGCATCTCAACAACAGCACTGCTCTGCCTTCGCAGGGCATAGGGATCCTGAGAGCCCTTTGGAATATTGCCAACAGAGAACGATCCAAAAACATTATCGACTTTTTCAGCGATTGAAACAGCAATGCTGACCATATCTTTCGGAAGCGGATCGCCCTGAAATCGAGGCTTGTACTGATCGTCCAGCGCATTCGCCACCTCTTCCTGCTCACCGTCCAGGAGCGAATATATTTTGCCCATTGTACCCTGGAGTGAAGGGAACTCAATAACCATGGCGGTTGTGAGATCTGCTTTTGATAACAGCAGAGCCCTTTTTATCAAGCCAACCACGCGCTCTTCGAGGTCCAGCATACGGGATAAGCAGAGAGCGATGCTATTCATCCGCATTAGTTTATCGTAAATGGTGCCGAGATCCTTGTGAAACAATACCTTCTTCAGCAAATCAACTCTCTCAACAAGTCGCTCTTTCCGATCTTCATCGAAAAAGAAGCGTGCGTCATTAAAGCGGGCTTCGATTACTCTTTCATTGCCAATCCTGATATGATCAGAGAGGGGATTATTTGACACAGCGAAAAACATCGGCAAGAGTGCCCCGGATGCATCCTTTGCGGCAAAGTACTTCTGATGTACCTTCATCTCGGTGATAAGCACTATATCGGGTATTTCCAGAAACTCACGGTTGAATTCACAGGTCACGACAGAGGGACTTTCCGTGAGAAAGGTTACGGTATCCAGAAGCTCCTCATCAGCAACGACCTCGCCGCCAATTCTCGAAGCAGCGGCATGCAGCTCCTTTCTGATAATATCTTTTCTCTTCTGCTGATCAATGATAACGCAATTTTCCTCAAGGATGCGCTCATAATCATCAATCGCAACAATATCGATCATGCGATTGCTCTGAATAAAATGACCCCTCGTCCTGTTCGACGAAGAGATCCCGGATATCTGAAACGGCACAACGGCATCATTGAAGAGGATCAAGAAATAGGAGATCGGTCTCGGAAAGGAGATGTTCTTGTCGCTCCAGCGCATTCTCTTTGGAAAAGTGATATCGTTTATCAATGAGTTGATAATATCGGGGATTATCTCAACGGTCTTCTTCGCTTCAGTTTTCTTAATGGCAAATATATAATCACCCTTATCGGTCTTGTTATGAAAAATATCTTCGATCCGTAATCCGTTGCCCTTGAGAAAACCACGGAGCGCTTTTGAAGGGTTCCCTTCAGAATCGTATGCAGCCTTCAACGATGGTCCTTTAAGCTCAACCTCCCTTTCACTTTGCACCTCGGCCATATCGGAAACAAATATAGCAAATCTTCTCGGTGTCGCATACACCTTCATCTTTTCGAAATGTATTCTCGTCTCCTCCAGCCTGATGCTCAAGAGCTTTTTTATCGAATCAATCGCGGGGGGAATATATCCAGCCGGAATCTCTTCGCAGCCAATTTCGCAGAGAAAATTTGCCTTCTCAATCATGATGAACATCCGTGGGATTAAAAGCCTTCATAGGACCATTCCTCTCGAAAACAGCTTCTCATCGGAAACGTGTAAAAAATGACAATTATAATTATCGCATTAGAATTTCAATATCTTTTCATGTGTGCTGGTTCATAAAGGAACAGGGGGAGCTCTTGTAGCAGAATAGAGAAGTCCCGTTACGGATGGGGATTATTTTAGATATTTAAAGGGATTCTTGTGCCTGCCGTTTTTAATGAGTTCAAAGTGAAGATGAGGACCGGTGGAAAGACCGGTATTGCCACTCTTACCAATAAACTGGCCCTGCTTAACATACTGCCCTCTCCGGACGCTAATACGTGAGAGATGGCCGTAGAGTGATTTCCACCCTCCGGGGTGAGCAATGATAATGGTTCTCCCATACCCCCCCATCCAGCCGGCAAAAGCAACTTTCCCGTATTTCGCAGCGCGAATCCACTGATACCTTGACCTGATGTCTATACCCTGATGGAAATGGCGTACATGATTTATCGGATGATTTCTCCATCCATAACCGCTTGTCACTGCCCGGGTCAGAGCAGGCCAGAGAAAACCATGAAAGATATTCAGCGGTTTCGCATCGGGAATGAAGATGTAATTCCCCACGGGAAAGAAATCCGGGTTCTTGACGTTATTTTCTGCGATTACTTTATCAATCGACGCCTTGTACTTCTTGGTTATGGCAACTATCCTCTGTCCCTTCTTTATCTTGTAAAGAATGCCATCCTTGTTGGGTATTCGCAAGAGTATTCCCACTCGAATGATATCATATGAATCAAGATTATTGCAGCCACAAACAGTATCCATGGATACGCCGTATTTTTTCGCTATCTCGCTCAGCGTTTCTCCCTTTTTCACTTTATGCTGTGTTATGGTTAATTCAACATGTTCAAGGGGATCAGAGTAATCAGTTTCTTTCGAAAAGAGTATCTTGTTCTTTATCTCGAAGTCAGACATATTCTCGCTCTGGGGAGTATCGAACGTTTCGGTATCGATGAGGGAAAAGAGGAAAACTGCCAGTATGATTGATGAAGCGTATACCACCATCCTCCGCAGAGAAAGGAATCGGTACCGTTTCACCTTCCATATCGATACCCTGTTCCTGCCGCGGTACAGGAAAATGATTTCATTATAAATGACGGAGATACTTAACTTTCCAATACGGTACGTTTTTGATAAAAATTTTCCCATGATTTCTTTTTCTAAGTGATTTATTTGTTCTCTTTACCTATCGGAGTTTATACCCGTACAATTTAGACCTTTGGCTTCTCAAGGGTGCGTTCGGGTCCACCGCTAAAAGAATCTTCGATTATTTTCTTAACATCCTTCTTCTGGCCACCGGTGATGGTGACGTGCCCCTGAGCAATAACTCCACGCTGTATCGTCAATGCCGGTGTTACAATATCACCAAGCACTCTCCCCGTTTCCATCAATCGAACCTCTTCATCAGCCCGAATATTGCCAATGACTGCTCCTGCAATGACAACAGACCTGGCATCAATATTCGTTTTGACTTTTCCTGTTTCACCAACAACGAGCTCCTCGTCAGTTTTTATCTCTCCCTCGAACTTTCCATCAATTCGCAATGATCCACTGATATAGAATTTACCCTCGAATATCGACCCCTCACCAATAGTACTGTTCATTGATTCATTTTTCCCCGCCATAGAGTTCTCCTGTCAAAAAAAATAATTGATGAGCTGATGCCTTCCGATCACGTACAGTATTGATAATCCCTATTACGCTTTTATATAGGCAATACCAATTATTGGGAAGAATCATTCTCTCTTACGGTTTATGTTATTTCAAGGAATTTTTTTCTCTGCAGCACATTTCCGGAGAGAAAGTTCATCTTCCCGGCGAACAGGCAGTGTGACATAAGGAGCGATTTCAAAACACGTTGATGCACTCCTTAATCGCGTGTCACGAATGCTCATGTATCGAAAACCTTTTCTCTGTTTCCACCATAATACATGGAAAAGAATTCTCGGGATGGTTTCCTGCAAGAAATGATCTCGCCTTTCGCGGGAGCACCCTCTTCACAATCAGATGTTCGCAGGGGAGCTAAATCTGCACGTTCAGATTCTCAAAACTGGAATCGGTCAAGTTCCCAATCGAAACCAGAGAGAACTTCTTCCCATTGAAGATTCTATCACAGACTCTATTGAAATCATCAATGGAGATGTTATCAATCTGTTCAACAATCTCATCAAAACCAAAATTTCTTCCATAGGTCATTTCGGCTCTCGCAAGCTGCCCCATTCTCACCTCGGTGCTCTCAAAGCTCAGAGCCAGATTCCCCTTTAAGTATGTCTTGGCGTCATTGAGCTCCTGTTCAGTAATGCCCTTGTAAAAAACGCTCCGGCATTCATCAAGAATGAGATGAACGGTCTCACTGAATTTGTCCGGTGCGGTGCCACAGTAGATTCCGAAAATGCCACCATCAATATAGGATGAGTGGAAGGAATATATTGAATAACAGAGACCCTTTCGTTCCCGTATATTCTGGAACAGGCGTGAAGACATACTCCCACCGAGAATGGTGCTCATCGCATAAAGCGCCCACCGGTCATCATCCTGCTTGCTGATTCCATCGGTACCGATACAAAAATGTACCTGCTCAAGTTCACGTTTGACATGCTTCCGGTATATTCGGTTAAGCGAGTGCTCAGGAACAGAAAGTTCCTTAAAACCGTTCCTCGTCGAGTCTGAGAAGTGATTCTCAATGAATCCTCGTGCTTCCGCTTCATTGAAATTCCCCGCAATAGCGAGAATGCAGTTATTATTTTTATAGAAGGTATCATAGAAGTCTAAAAGCCGTTCTCTGTTGATATCGGCAATACTTTTCGGATCTCCGAGGATAGAGTGACCCAGCGGATGCTCTGAAAGCATGCATTCCATCAGGAGATCATGTATCAGGTCATCCGGTGTATCCTCGTACATCCGTATCTCCTCAAGGACGACATTTTTCTCTTTTTCAATATCACTGCTCTTGAAGATTGAATGATAATACATGTCGGAGAGCAATTGTACAGGGAGCTCCAGATAGTCAGAAATCACATTGATATAGTAGCAGGTATACTCACGGTTCGTTGCTGCATTATGCTGACCGCCAACTCTATCGACAACACGGGCAATCTCTTTCCCCGAGTACCGCTCGGTTCCCTTAAAGAGCATGTGCTCGACAAAATGTGCATATCCATTTTGATGCGTGTTCTCATGACGCGATCCCACCTTTGCCCAGAGCCCGACCGATACTGAGGCAACAGTGTCGATAGTCTCAAGCAGCACCGTTATTCCGTTTTCAAGCTGATACTTGACAATCATTATCAATCACTGCGTTTTTAATGCATCCCGTCTGCTCAAATCGATTCGACCAAACTTGTCCACTTTGATAACCTTCACGTCAACTTCATCACCCTCTTTGAGGATATCGCTTACCTGCCTTACCTTGCCAAAATCCATTTTGGAGATATGGAGGAGCCCCTCCTTTTTGGGGAAAATCTCGACAAAAGCACCATAATCCATGATCTTCTTAACGACTCCCCGGTAAATTTTACCCACTTCAATGTCATCGACAATCCCATGTATAATCTGCTCGGCTTTCTTAATCGCCTCTTCGTCCATATGGGCGATAGTGAGCGTTCCATCATCTTCAACATTTATCTCAGCGCCCGTTTGCTCGACAATTCCCTTAATCACCTTCCCGCCGGGACCAATGACATCACCGATTTTCAAAGGATCAATCATTATCATCACAATCTTCGGCACATAGGGGGAGAGACTTTTTTCAGGCGCTGGAAGCACCGCATTCATCTTTTCAAGGATAAAGAGACGTCCCTCTCGTGCCTGTTCAAGCGCTTCCCGCATCATCTGAGATGATACACCCTCAATCTTAATATCCATCTGGAATGCGGTTATACCCTCAGCCGTTCCCGCAACCTTGAAATCCATATCTCCAAAATGATCCTCGATCCCGAGTATATCACTCAATATCACATGCTGATCGCCTTCAATGACCAGTCCCATTGCGATTCCCGCCACTGCCGTTTTGAGAGGAATGCCCGCATTAAACATTGCAAGGGAGCCCGAACAGACCGATGCCATTGAAGAAGAACCATTTGATTCCAGAATTTCCGAAATGACCTGAATCGTATAGGGGAAATCACTCTCCGACGGAACGCAATAGGAGAGTGCTCGCTCCGCCAACATCCCGTGTCCGATTTCCCTTCTCCCGACACCGCCAATCCTTCCCGTTTCACCGACAGAAAAATGCGGAAAGTAGTAATGCAACATAAATCTCTTTTCGCTCTCCCCTTCAATGACGTCGAGCCGCTGAGAGTCAGCAAAAGTGCCCAGGGTAACAATACCAAGACTCTGTGTCTGCCCCCTCGTGAAAAGAGCAGATCCGTGCGTTCGGGGAAGGACTCCGACAACAACATCAATCGGTCTGATCTCCCTGTTCGTCCTCCCATCCGGTCTAAGCCCATCATTCAGAATCCTTTTCCGTACAAGCTCCCGGTCGAAGTCATCGAGTATCGATCTGATAGTATTAACATTATCGGGAAACCGCTCCTGAAATTCGACCTGAGCCTTCTTAACAATTTCTTCAAAAGACGATTCTCGGTCCTTTTTGTCCGTATAATTGCTGAGACTTTCCAGTTCCGAGTAGAAGCGCTCCCTGAGAACGTCTTTCAACTCGTCATTGAGTAGAAACGGCTCATAAGGAATAACAGGTTTACCACAGCGATCTTTCAGTTGTTCCTGAATCTCACAGAGCTTTTTGATATGCTCATGAGCAATTTCAACCGATTTTATTATATCCTCTTCGGAAACATTTTTTGCAGATCCCTCAATCATGGTCACCGCATTCTTTGTTCCTGCAACAATGAGGTCGATATCGCTCAGAGGAGTCTCCTCGAAGAAGGGATTCACAATCCATTCTCCATCAATCCGACCCACCCGTACTGCGCCAACAGGACCCGAAAAGGGTATTCCCGAAACTGATAATGCCGCCGATGCAGCATTTATTGCAAGGACATCAGGTTGCACGATTCCATCGGAAGACAATACATATACGATAATTTGAACCTCATTGAGAAAATCCCTCGAAAACAGCGGTCTGATCGGTCTGTCGACCAGCCTGCTGGTGAGAACCTCTCTATCATTTGGTCGACCCGGTCGTTTGATAAATCCGCCGGGAATTTTACCGGCCGAGTAATACTTCTCGCGATATTCAACAGTAAGGGGGAAAAAGTCCTGTCCCTCACTCACCTTTTTTGAAGCAACAACTGCAGCTAATACAATTGTCTCTTTACATGAAACTGCTACCGAACCGTCAGCCTGTTTTGCCAGATGTCCGGTGTTGATATTTATCTGATCTCTTCCGATCATTACATTTAAATCCACGGCCATTGCCTGTACCTCAAATTATATAATTAACTCTGCTATAAAACTCACAGAGATGATTCCTCTGTGCGAGCTGATCGTTCCCCTTCACTACATCGAAATCGATTACGAATACGCACCTCTCCTCGAAAAAACAAAACCTCCAAACCCCGAACCCCGAGCTTCGATATCAACACTCCCCGATCAGACAGGGAAAAGCATCCCCTGTCATCCTGTACAATCACGTTATCGCCTGATGCCGAGAGATTTAATGAGTTCCCGGTACTTATCAAGGTCTTTCTTCTTCAGGTAATCCAGAAGTCTCCTCCGCTGACCGACGAGCTTCAGCAACCCTCTCCGTGAATGAAAGTCTTTCTTGTGAACTTTAAAATGCTCGGTCAGGTGATTTATTCGGTCAGTGAGTAGCGCTATCTGAACCTCCGGAGAGCCTGTATCACCTTCATGCCTTTTATACTGGTTAATAGTTTCACTCTTTGGATTCATAAACGAATTGTTGCACCCCCTCTGAAATAAGAATTACCATTTATGGAATGGTCATCGCATCTGTAAACTTTAGCAACTCTCCTTTTCGCAGTTGAAGACATTCAGATACTTGATTCTCCACCTGTCAACATCAATCTCGGCTACCGCCAGGAGGTTTTCCTCCTCATCAACGATTCGAAAAGGTTTCCCCCTGACGGGATGGACTGCGATAACCCCATCATCCTTGAAAAATGCACCGTTTTGCACCCTCTTTTTCGCTCCCCCGTTGACGACCAGTATCCCAAACTCCTGAAGAGCCTCAAAGGGAGAATAATAAAATCTCTTCCCAGTGTTCTTCCCCTGTACGAAATCCCGAAGCTCATCGATTGAAATGGAATTATCCGCTCCAAAATTCCCGGATGCCACTCTCCGGAGCTCTTTCAGGTAAGCACCCGTTTCGAGAAACTCGCCGATATCCCGTGCAAGAGATCTGATATAGGTTCCTTTCGAACAGGTGACTTCAATTCTGAGCAGGGAATCATTCCCGGGCACCCGCCGTACTTCCAATCTCTTGATAGAAACCCTTCTCTTCGGCAGGGAGACATCCTTGCCATCCCGAATGAGATCTGATGCCCTTCTTCCCTGAATCTTTAGAGCCGAGTAAACGGGAGGACGCTGAAGAATTTCACCGACGAAGATATCCGGTAACTGCTCTATTTTTTCAACGCGCAAATGAGAGATTCCTCTCTCTTCAACAATACTCCCCTCCCCATCGAGCGTATCGGTAAGAGCCCCCAGTCGAACTGTTCCAATATATCTCTTATCGCTCTCTAAAAAATATTTTGCAAGTCTTGTTGCACATCCCGTACAGAGAACTAATAATCCCGAAGCAAACTTATCCAGCGTACCCGAATGTCCTATTTTATTTACCTTAATAATCCGCTTTACTTCCTCAACTGTCTTGAAAGAAGTCAGGTTATCCGGCTTGTCAACGAGGAGAATTGAATTCTGTAATATCGAAGCTCTCACCCCATTCTACGAATATCCACAGTCCTGTCCCGCGGTACATCCTGCCGGATCTCACTCATCCTCTCGAACAAGATTCTCCAACATGTGAACCATTTCAACTCCCTCTTCAATCGAAGTATCGAGATGGAATCTGAGTTTGGGAATACTTCTCATCTTGATGTTCTTGCCGACTATCCGCTGTATGTACCCCCCCGCAGAATGTATACCCGCCATGCTCAGTTTTTTCTCTTTCTCCTCTCCGATAACCGATATCCAGACATCACCAGTTGAAAAATCCTTGCTGAGCTTGACCTTTGTCACCGTGACAAAGCCAATTCTCGGATCCTTGATTTCCCGCAGGAGCGTTTCTGCGATAACCCTCTTTATCAATTCTTCCAGCCGTTCTTTTCGGAATGAACTCATAGCAGTTAACCGCTGAAACAGCATTTCAGGCAGGATATGCTCCGGAGGAACACCTTACGTCCCAAGCTTCTTCGCAACCTCAACAACCCTATATGCTTCGAAGGTGTCACCTTCCTTAATGTCATTATAGCCGTCAAGTGCAAAACCGCACTCCTGACCCGCTTCAACCTCATTCACATCATCCTTATACCGCTTCAGTGAATTTAATACACCGTCAAAAACAACCACGCCATCCCTGATCAATCTCATCCTGTTCGTTTTTTCAAGCTTTCCGGTCTGGACAATTGAACCTGCAACGGTACCAACTTTCGATACCTTGAATACCTGCTTCACCTCACCGGCACCAGTTATCTCCTCTTTGATCTCAGGTGAAAGCATCCCTTCCATTGCAGCTTTTATATCATTGGTTGCATCGTATATTACATTGTAAAATTTAATTGAGACTGCTTCCCGATCAGCGATCTCCGAGACGCGTACCGTTGGTCGCACATGATATCCTATTATCAGCGCATTTGAAGCTGAAGCGAGCATCACATCAGATTCGTTAATGCCTCCCGTCCCGGCGTGAACAACCTTGACCCGCACATCATCCGTCGAAAGCTTCTCCAGCGATTCTTCCAGGGCCTGCACTGAACCATCGACATCACCTTTGATGATGATCCGCAGCTCCTGTACCGCTCCCTCGCGGATCATCTCATTGAGATCCTCAAGGGATACCTTTTTTATCTTCTTTGCCGTTTCGACTCTCCTCAGATCCTGCCGCTTCTGCGATATCTGCTTCGCATATTTCTCCGACTCAACAACCTGGAAGGGCACACCGGCAGAGGGAACATCAGTAATACCGATCACCTCCACCGGAGTCGATGGTCCGGCTTCAGTAATCGACTGTCCCTGATCATTGAACATGGCTCGTACTCTTCCCGAATAGATGCCGACGACGAAGGGATCGCCAATATGGAGCATGCCATTCTGGACGAGAATTGTTGCGACGGAACCTCTCCCGGGATCGAGTTTTGACTCAACAACAGTTCCCCGGGCCAGTATTTTATTATTTGCTTTGAGCTCCAGCATCTCTGCCTGAACGAGGATAAGCTCCAGGAGCTCCTCGATATTTATCTTGTTCTTCGCACTTATCTCCACGAAGAGGGTGGAGCCACCCCACTCTTCAGGTATCAACTCATAGGCGGTGAGGTCCTGCCTGACCTTCTTCGGATTTGCATCGGGAAGATCGATCTTATTGATTGCAACAATTATGGGCACTCCCGCATCTTTCGCGTGATTTATCGCTTCAACCGTCTGGGGCATGACCCCATCATCAGCAGCAATAACCAGCACCACGATATCGGTGACTTTCGCACCACGTGCACGCATTGTGGTAAAGGCCTCGTGACCAGGAGTATCGAGAAAGGTAATATGCTGATCAGCGACCGCAACCATATAGGCACCAATATGCTGTGTAATACCGCCGAACTCCTCACCGGTCACATTGGTCTCCCGGATTGCATCGAGGAGCTTGGTCTTCCCATGATCAACATGACCCATGACCGTTACTATCGGCGGCCGATCAACCCTATCCTCAGGTTTGTCCACATCAACTTCCTTAATAACCGTCTCGTCAAAGAGCGAGACCACTTTCACATCTGTATTGTATTCCGAGGCCAGTATCTCGGCCGTCTCAGCATCGATAATCTGATTTATGGTCACCATAACGCCAAGCTTCATGAGTCGGGCAATTACCTCATTTGCTTTGATATTCAACTTTTTGGCAAGATCTCCTACAGAAATGCTTTCGGTCATTTCTATTGACTTTGGCGTGACGGTTCTGCTTTTCCTCTCCTGTTCGGGACCCTTTTTCTTGCGGACAATAATATCCTTTTCATCCTTCTCCTTTTTAAAGTGCTTCCGGGTGTCCTTCTCTCGTTCTTTCTCCTTCCCCTTCTTCTTCTTCTTTGGTACTTCCTTTGCACCGAATTCACCGGTTTTTTTCTCCGCACCCTCTTCCGCAACCTTTTTCGGCGAGGCCTTGGTCCCCTCCACCTTTTTCGGTTTTTCCTCTTTTACTTT
This sequence comes from uncultured Leptospirales bacterium, assembly GCA_964652955.1. GTDB lineage: Bacteria > Spirochaetota > UBA4802 > UBA4802 > JAKQUI01 > CAZZCF01. The sequence goes on along the minus strand of CAZZCF010000009.1, from coordinate 48,468 downwards.
CTCGTCTTTCCTGGCCAGCACCCTTTTCTCTTCAACCTTACCGTCCTTCTCCCCAACCTCAGCTTTGCCCTTTTTCGCAACCGGTTCTGCTTTCTTATCCTCTGCAGCCGACTTCTTAATTCCCTTGGAAACCTGAACCTTCCTCTTGAGTTTTATCTTACCCTTTCTGACTTTCTTCTCGCCCCTCTTTTCAATAAGCTCAAGAGTTTCTTTTGCCTTTTGATCTTTGATAAGCTCAATTTTCTTCTCAACAAGAAACACATCCTTCTCTGACAGATCGGTGTCCTCATTCTCATAATTAATGCCGAGATCCTCGCAGACACTTATGATATCTTCAATTGAAACGTGATTTCTTGTTGCTATATCTAATGCCTTCATGAATAACCTTAAATAGTGATCGAGAATTTAGAGTATATCTGATATGACCCTCTTGTCTCTTCAGTATGAGATTTCTCACCCCGATAAAGGAATAAGCCATTCGGGAAACAATCTTTCAGCATACCGTTCGCTGAAAAAATTCTTTCCTCTGAATCCGAATTGTTCGAATCCGAATTGTTCAAGATCATCAGAAATAATACCATTACTTTTTTTAAAAAATCGATGAACAGAAGCTACTCTCCCTCTTCTTCCTCCTCCTCTTCATCATCAACCTCAACGAGATCATCCTCATCATCTATCTCCTCAAAGTCAACTGCTTCTCTTAAAAGATCCTGAATCTTCGTAGCTGTTTTTTCACCGATACCGGGTAATTTTATCAACTCGTCAAATGATGTTTCCACCAGATCCTCTATCGAAAAGATACCTCCAGCTTCCAGGAGACGAATCAGACGCGGCTCAAGACCGGGAAGCTCATCCAGTGATGTCTCATCCTCCTTCTGTGCAAAGAGCTGCTCAACAAGCGCTCTCGATTCCGTGGAGCTTAAGAACTCTCGGTACTGATCCTCGGTTTTAATGTCAATATCAAAACCGCAGATTCGCGTTGCCAGACGTGCGTTATGACCCGAACGGCCAATGGCCAATTTATACTGTTCGTTCTCAACCACCGCAATCACACCGCCATCCCTCTTCTCGATTATCTCCTTGACCTTTGCGGGAGTGAGCGCATTCGAAGCCATAACCCGCTTATCGGGCGAATATTCTATCACATCAATCTTCTCTCCCTCCAGCTCACGCACTATCGATTGGATCCGTACCCCCTTCATGCCAACGCAGGCTCCAACGCTGTCAATATCCTCCCGCACGCTGGAAACGGCAACCTTGGTTCGCATCCCGCACTCCCTGACGATGTTCTCAATGACAACAATACCATCATAAATCTCGGGAATCTCCATTTCAAAGAGCTTCTCCACAAAGGAGGTATGTGCCCGTGAAAGGATTATGCTCGGTCCCTTTGAATTCTTTTGCACAGCAAGCAGGATGGCCTTTACCCTATCACCGGTCTTAAAGTGATCGAGGGGCGATTGTTCTCGCGCCGGGAGTATGGCTTCGGTTCTTCCGAGATCGACAAAAATAGCATCGCGGGTCTTTCGCTGGAGATACCCATTTATGAGATCTCCCTCCTTATCCTTGAATTCATCGTAGATAATGTTCTTCTCGGCTTCCTTGATTTTCTGGATGATAACCTGTTTGGCTGTTTGAGCAGCAATTCTCCCAAAAGAATCAAAGGGATTCTCTTCGACATCAATCTCATCGCCTAAATGAGCATCAGCCTTAATCGGTTGCGCATCGTGAATTGATATCTCTTCCGCCTTATTCCGCGCGTTTTTAACAACCATTTTTCTCGAGATCACTTTGACATTATTGTTATCACGATCAAAAAGCACATTAACATTATTCGCCGCACCATACTGTTTCTTGTACGCGGATATCATCGCCGATTCAACAATCTCCTCGATATACTCACGTGGAATACCCTTCTCATTTGCAATCTGATGCAGCGCTTCAAAAAAATTCGTGCTCATAGCTCTGACCTTTAATTGTATTTTTTCTTTCCAAAGTCAATGTAACAGAAACTATTGAATACACTCTGAAAAAACCGCTCACCGGCAAGACCACAGTCTCACCCTCTCACGTACGGGATATGCAGGAAACAAAATCCGTGCGATTCACCTGACCGGCGACTGGTGTGGTCAAAAAATACCGATTTTCTCATCACTAACGTATTAAATTATACCATCACAATCAATAAAATTCAAGATTGGCTCTGACAATTCTCCTCATATCCAGCACGCTGTTTCCCGTCTCAGTGACAAGATCAATACGTTCACTATCAGTATCAACACCGGCAAGAGTACCCTTTAAAACAGATTGCGTATCATTGTCACGATATACAATCTTGACGTATGATCCCACAAACCGCACATAGTCTTCACGGTTTCGCAACTCCCTCCTCAGTCCGGGAGACGAAACTTCCAATGAATAATTGGGTAAAATATTCTCGATATCGAGTCTTCTCGCCAATTCCCTGCTGAAAGCTGCACAGTCGTCATGAGAGATGCCGTTGAGATGATCAATTTTCACCGATATTTTCGAATTCTCCCCCTTCAAAAAAATGGAGACATCATAGATCATATAGTTTAGTTTCTGAGCAATGTCAGCAATCATATCCTCAATCTGTTGTGCCAGTGGTGATTTCATTACCTTCGGTATATTGCCCCGATTGAAAAAAGAGAGTGGTAGTCCCACTCTCTTCATCGCTCATTCATTCCGCACTCACAAAAATCCACTTGGTAACACTATCAAAAACCTTTCAAATAATTTCAAGTCTTTTTTCACCGTGAAAATATTCTGCGATTATAATCCTCTTCGAGAACCGTATTCCTGTCAACAGTTACATCACAAGCAAGAAGTTTTGTGAGTCCGTTCCTTTTTTCTATTGCAATATTTTAATCCTCTATTAACACCGTGGTATTTCTTTAGTATGTAGGAGTGATAATCAGGAACGCTGGCAGCAATACAAATTTATGCTATGAAGCTCCTCGATGATCTGAATAACAATCAGAGAAAGGCAGTGACGCATATTGACGGTCCCCTTCTCATACTTGCCGGTGCAGGCTCCGGGAAAACCAGAGTGATCACCTATCGGATTGCGTATCTCATACGGGAAAAGCGTATCCCCCCGCATGAGATACTGGCGGTAACCTTCACCAACAAGGCAGCCGAAGAGATGAGAAACAGGATCAGGAGCCTTATCGGGCCATCGGGATCACAGGTATTCATTCGAACCTTTCATGCGACATCGGTTTTTATCCTGAGGCGATTCGGTGAACACCTGGGCATTCCCTCCTCTTTTTCAATTTACGATCAGAAAGATCAGGAGGTGCTGATTCGAGAAATCCTCCTGGACATGCAACGAGACCCGAAGAGGATCCGACCCTCCGCCGTGGCATCAAAGATATCCGAAATAAAAGACCGCGTTGAAATACTCGATGGGACCGATCTCCTCTCCCTGATGCCGAAAAACCTCCCCTTCGATTTCATCGAGCTCTACCGGGAGTATCACCGTAGATTGAAGAGCTACAACGCGCTCGATTTTAACGATCTTCTGATATACACGGTCGGGCTTCTCAGAGAAAAGCCTGCGGTTCTCGCTGTCCTCCAGAATCGATGGAGGTACTTCATGATAGACGAGTACCAGGACACCAACAGTGCCCAGTACCTGATATGCAAATACCTCGCGGACCGGAGCAAGAATATATGCGTTGTCGGAGACGATGACCAGTCGATCTATTCCTGGCGGGGTGCTGATATCAGAAACATTCTCAACTTCGAAAAGGACTATGAAAATACAGAGGTCATCACCCTGGAGGAGAATTATCGATCGACCGAACCTATTCTCACCGTCGCTTCATCAATCATCTCGCATAATACGAACCGCAAAGCGAAGCACCTGAGATCATTCCGTGGAGAGGGTGAGAAGGTCACCTGGTGCCAGGCAAACAACGAGTATGGAGAAGCCGCATTTGTCATCAGTACTATTCAAACACTGAAGAGCAGGGAACGGCTTACCAACAGTGACTTTGCGATATTCTACCGCACGAATGCACAATCCAGAGTATTTGAAGACTACCTGCGGAAAGAGAATATCGCCTATCGGATTATCGGTGGACTGAAATTCTATGACAGAAAGGAGATAAAGGATATACTCGCCTATCTGAGATTTATCTCCAACACCGCAGATACCGTCTCCCTTCTGAGAATCATCAATACGCCGTCACGGGGAATCGGAAGAGTCACCCTGGAAAAAATCCGCGATCTGGCCTATCGTGAAGACCTCCCGGAATGGAACATCATTCAAAACACGGAGAAGTATCTCGACAAGGTTCCGCGGGGCGTTGATGAATTCCGATCGCTCATCAACAACGCACTCGAGCTGAAAAGTGGTATCCCCGATCGCATAACGATCTCACATCTCGTTAACGAGGTGATCACCCTCTCAGGGTATAAGGAGAGCCTCGAAGGGGAAAACTCCATCGAAAGCACCGTGCGGCTTGAAAATATCGACGAGTTACTCAACAGCATTTACGATTTCGAGATACGGAATCCTGAGGCGAATCTGGAAACGTTTCTCCAGGACATCTCATTGATGACCTCTGAAGATAATCCCGGGCATGAAGCCGGCGAAAATACCGATGCCGTTACGCTGATGACCGCCCACAATGCAAAGGGGCTTGAATTTCTCATCGTCTTTCTCACCGGACTCGAGGAGGGCATATTCCCGCACATCAACTCGAGCGACAGCCCTGAAGGCCTTGAGGAGGAACGGAGACTCTGCTATGTCGGAATAACGCGAGCCATGGACAGGATCTTCCTGACCAGTGCCGAGATCAGGAGAAGCTTCAGCAATGTGAACTTCAAACTTCCCTCCCGCTTCATTGAAGAGATCCCCCACGATCTGCTCAATTGTGTCACCTACAGCGAATCCGGTTTCGGGGAAAACCGGATACCGAACAGCTATCAGAGAACATACCGGAATGCTGATGAGACCAGCAGCTTGTCAATGTCGGACAATCGGTCACGACCGGCTGCCGAGTATCCATCCTTCAGAATCAGCGATCGGGTTCTGCACCCCAAATACGGAAGGGGACGGGTTATTAAAATTGATGGCAGCGGAGACAACACGAGATTGATCATCGACTTCGAGTCGGGAGGAAGAAAAGTTTTTCTTCTCAAATACACACCGCTTGAGAAAATAGTCTAAGAGACACCCGCTCTATTCACAGCGGTGTCATCGGTGCAAAGAAGCCATCCTCTATTAGTGCTTGACAGAGGAGCTCAGAGATGATTAGTAGTTGAAGAGGTATGGAAAACCGGTAAAAAAAAACACCTTGCCGTTTCTGAAAATGTCAGAGAGCTGAAATACTCATGATTGAGGTAGTGCGTGGGATCATCGTTTTCCGTTACATCAGATGTCATTGAGAGCATTCCCATTATTTTCCTTGAAGGAGATATGACTTCCGAATCGAATAATGACGTTATGAAGACCTTCCTCTCTCTGAAAGAGAAACACCACCCGCATAACCTGATAATCAACTTTGAGAAAATAAACTATATAAACTCGGCCGGCATGGCCACCATTATTAATATTATTCAGGACCTGAAAGAAATACAGGGCGAGGTGAAATTTGTCGGTCTCTCGGAACATATCAGGGGAGTCATGGAGATAGTCGGCATCTCGGATTTTGTTGAAATATTCAATTCAAATAGCGAAGCGCTCTCTGAGATAATGAAAAGATAACTTTTTCTCACGATACGGTCCTTCTATCATTGTAGGACTTCCTGCATGTATTTCACATTTATTTATCAGTGATATACACCCTGTGTTACTCCCGTGTAAAATATGGCCGAAAATCAACGCGTCGGGACCTCCCCGAGATTAATTGTATTGATCATAGCACCGATCAACCGGTACAATTGTTTTGAATGTGAGGAACATTTAGAGGTGCTGGAAGAGCCTGTTCCATGGCTGTGCTTCACCAAATCCCGATGTGATTCCAGTACGGACAATCTATCTCGTCAAGAGGGGGAACAAATATGCAAAAAACACCTATTCTGCTTATAGCAATACTTCTCGTACTCATCACCGTGCCTGGGCCATCGGCACATGCGGATACAGAAAAGCTTGTGAGCATTCCCGTCTCCTTCACCTACAGCAGCGTGTACTGGTGGAGAGGAGTACAGATCAATGATGATGGTGTTGGTGTCCTCTGGCCAGGAATATCCCTGGAGATTGGCGCCTTCTCACTCAGCTATGCGGCGGGTATCAGTGAGGATTGGATATCGAAGGAGAGCAGCGCCGAGGAGGATGAAGCGAAAGCAAAGACCGAGATGGATTACGGTCTCTCCTTCTCCAGCGAAACTGAAATCCTGGCCTTCGGCATCGGGATCATGTATGTGCAGTATCCCTATTACGATGAAACCGACCCCGATGCAACGGAACCCTCTTACTGGGAAGGTTCTGCCATGATTGGCGTTAAAACAGTGCTCTCTCCCGCACTGCACGTGTACTACGATTATTTTATTGAAGAATATGAGGGAAGTGACGGGAGTGATGTGCCGGTTAATGAGGACTATTACGTAAAGCTTTCGCTCTCGCAGGAGATCATCGCCTCCAATGGATTCACCTTCTCCATTACCGCCTGGGTGGGATACTACAATAACCCCTATTTTGAAGCAGAAGGATGGAGCGATGCCGTTGTATCCCTCTGGATAGCCCAGGAGCTCGAACGGTTCTCATTCTCTGCAGGCTTTTATTACGGAAGATCACTCGATCGCGATTTCAGGCGGCTCAATAACGGTATTAAGAATACTTTCTGGTGTGATTTCGGCATTGTGATGACGCTGTGAAGAGGGTCAGGAGCCGATTACCCACAGCGGGAATACCCGCATATTCTGCATACTGAACAGCCAGATTCGAATTCAAGCGGTCCGTAACAATCGGGACAGACACCGACAATAACGGTATCGCTCTTCTTCCCGTTTGTCTCGGCGACATTCTTAACAACATCCTGATCGGTGCCGGTCTTTCTCGAATCACGACCGATATACCTCTCAAGGGCCTTTGCAACGGCATCGGAACAGGAATAAATCCTCCCCCCCTTCTCCCATGCCTGATTCGGACATCGAACGCCTTTCAGCTGCTTGATTATCTGTTCAACCTCGATGCCGCATCTCAGCGAAAGCGAAATGAGCCGGCTCACTGCCTCGGCCTGACTGGCCGCACAGCCACCGCTCTTCCCCATGGTGGCAAAAACCTCAAAGAGCCCCTCTTCATCCTCATTGATTGTAACGTACAGGGAGCCGCACCCGGTCACCATCTTTCGGGTTGATCCCCACGTCACCTCCTTGCGCGGGCGGGGACGCAGTTTCTGTACTCCTTCATCATCTGTCGGAGCTTTTTCATCCGCTCGCTGAATCTCGAGCACCTGCATATCGCGCGAGCCATCCCGGTAGACCGTTACTCCCTTGCAGTGCAGCTGATAGGCCAGATTATATACCTTCTCGATATCCTCGAAGGTAGCCTGATTGGAAAAGTTGACGGTTTTCGACACCGCATTATCAACATATTTTTGAAACGCAGCCTGAATCCGAATATGCCACTCGGGATCGATATCGTGCGAGGTGACGAACAGCCGCCGCACCTCTTCGGGGATGTCATCCCTGTCATGAATAGAGCCCGTTTTCGCCACTTGTTCCATGAGCTCGTCAGAGTAGATGCCCCGTTCACGAATCTCCTCCTCAAAGAGCGCATTCGTTTCTATCAGGGCGCTGTCATCAAGAACATTCCGGACATAGGCGAGCGCGAATATCGGCTCGATGCCGCTTGAGGTATTGGCGATAATACTGATGGTTCCGGTCGGTGCAATGGTTGTCGTCGTCGCATTCCTGATGGGAGGATACCCCTGCGCTGCATATTCCGAAAGATCAAAATTCAGGAAGGCTCCCCGCTCTTCGGCGAGCTCGCGGGACGCTGCCTTCGACTCATCCTGAATGAATGACATCACCCGCTCCGCTGTCTCTATTGCTTCCTCGGAATCATAGGGGATACCCAGAAGTATCAGTATATCAGCAAAGCCCATCACGCCGAGGCCGATCTTCCGGTTGAGCATCGTGTTCTCCCGTATTTCGGGAAGCGGGTACCTGTTCAGATCAATAACATTATCGAGGAAATGAACAGCTGTATGCGTAATCCGTCTCAGCTGCTCGAAATCGATGGTAAAGCGGCCGTTATCCCTGACAACGACCTTTCTCAAATTGATTGAGCCGAGATTGCATGATTCATAGGGAAGGAGGGGTTGCTCACCACAGGGATTGGTGCTCTCAATGAGGCCGACTTTTTTCAACATGTTCTTCTCATTGATGCGATCAATGAAAATAACACCCGGCTCGCCGTTATTCCATGCCATCTTAACAATGAGCTGGTACACCTCACGCGCCTTGAGGCGTCGAACCGATTGACCAGTTCGCGGATTTATCAGATCATACTCTTCATCATTCTCTACAGCATGTATGAAATCATCGGTAAGCGCGACAGAGCAGTTAAAATTGGTGAGATCGCTGTTCTCCTTCTTTGCCGTAATGAACTCGAGAATATCGGGATGGTTCACACTGAGAATCGCCATGTTGGCACCACGTCTTGTTCCGCCCTGCTTTACCGTTTCAGTGGCAGCGTTGAACACCTTCATAAAGGAGATGGGGCCGCTGGATACTCCTGCAGTTGTCTTGACTACATCCAGCTGCGGTCTCAGACGGGAAAAGGAAAATCCGGTTCCGCCGCCGCTCTTGTGAATGAGAGCCATATGCTTGACGGTATCAAATATACCTTCCATTGAATCTTCAACCGGCAGGACGAAGCATGCCGAGAGCTGTCCGAGCGGTCTCCCCGCATTCATAAGCGTGGGACTGTTCGGTATGAACTCAAGACGAGCCATTATCTCATAAAACGCAGTGGCAACGCGATCAACCTCATCACTATTCTTGCCATAGAGGAGATCGGCCGATGCGATAAACATGGCAATTCGACGGAACAGCTCCTCCGGCGTTTCGATGACAGTTCCCTTCTCATCTTTAACAAGATATCTTTTCTCAAGCACCGTCAGTGCATTCTCAGATATCTCAGGTTTCGCGTCCGAGAGTATGTTTATCTTTTTCCAATCTATATCGCTAACATCGGTATTACTTTTCGGTGTCAACACAACCCGCACCCCCCTGTCTTTACTCTACAAATATACTGAATCTGGACAAAAAATAAAGTAAATATATGCAAGCAATTCTGTTGTGAGTTGATAAATATAGTATAACCGTATTGTTATGTCACTTAATTTTTCCCCAATCAAAGAAAAAAATCCTCAATGAAGAGCTTCTGGCGATGAAGACCCCTTTTCTTCCAATTGCACGTCAATCGTAGTGAATTGGAGCTGTTTATACATGCTTTTTTTATCTTGCACAAAATAAACATCAGCACATAATGGACTTGAGACACAGACTATTATTCGATTACCGAGATCAAAGGGCGATAAGCACTCACTGCTGAAAAATCGAGTCTCATTGTGCCATTACCGTCAGCATCGGTATTGCCACCTATTCCGAACATGCTGCCGATCATCTCACCCTCATTGAACGATCTCATGCGCTCATGAGGGATGCTCGCAACAGCGGGGGCAATCAGATGCGCGCTGTACAATAACTCCTCAGGATTAGCAGAACATCATGGATGAGACCGGTTTCTTGCAGAATGTCTATATTTTCTCAACTCTGACCGCTGAGGAGATCGAAAAGGTTGTCAGCTGTCTGAACACCGTTTCGGTGGAAAAGGGAGAGATTCTCTTCAGGGAAGGCGATGAGGGGAATGAGCTCTTTATCGTAAAATCGGGTACCGTTTCAACCAGCATCAAGCTCCCCGATGGTGAAGAGAAGGAGCTCGTTGAGTTCGGGAGCGGTGATTTTTTCGGGGAAATGTCTATTTTCGAAGATGCCCCGCGATCGGCAACCTGCTACACGAAATCGAAAAGCACCTTGTTTAGATTACATCGCGATGACTTTTTTCACATAATAAACACCTTTCCCGATATTGCAATAAAAATCATGTACCATATGCTGAACGTCACCGCCCGGCGTCTTCGGAGCACCGGCGAATTCCTCTCCGATATGGTCCGATGGGGTGAGGATGCCCGGAAACGGGCAATCACCGATGAGCTCACCGGCTGCTATAACCGGCGTTTCCTTGATGATGCATTCAACGACTACTTTGAATCGGCCCGCAGCAGTAAAACGCCCCTCTCGGTCATCATGGTCGATCTGGATCACTTCAGGGAGATAAACGAAGCCTACGGCCACGAAACGGGCGATCAGCTTCTCCTTGAGGTTGTTGCGGTCTTCAAGCGGAATCTCCGCGAGCGCGACATCATTGCCCGATACGGTGGTGATGAATTCACGGTGCTCATGCCCGATACGGATCACGAAGTGTGCAAAACCATTGCCGGAACTATCTGCAGGGAGGTCTCCGAGCTCACGGTGCTTGAAGGGCGCAACGGCCCCTTCTCGAAGGTGACCACCAGCCAGGGAATCGCCTCATTCCCCGAAACTGCAGATGATCTGAAAACGCTCCGCGAAGGAGCCGATCAGGCACTGTATCTTGCCAAGGAACAGGGCAGAAACCGGGTCTGCTCCTCACAATAGCTTACTGCTGCACCATCATCAGGAGAATACCGAAAATCGTCATATCGGCACCGATATGAGCAAGTATCGGTGCGAGCAGACCCCCCGTCCTCTGGCGAATAATTCCGAGCAGTATCCCCCAGATGAAAACCAGAGCGACCCCCAGGATGCCGCTCGGGAAGCCCTTCCAGTGCAGGATACCAAAAAGTGCCGACTGAATAACGATGACCGCTGCAATTTCCGGCAGGAGGCTCCTCAGGCCGTCCCAGAGTATACCGCGGAAGATAAGCTCTTCCACGAGGGCATTCGAGAGTGCAAATCCGAATCCGCCGAGGATAAGGAGCCCGGGGTGAACCCGCGGCATCGTGGAGAGAATCGGGCTCAGATCGGGCTTCAGGAGTATTGTCCAGCCGATGAGAGCGACGCCGCTGATGACAATAATGCCAAGGATGAGTATAACCGATATGCGATCGAGGCTCCCCCGTGCCAGCCATGATACCTCCCGCCTGCACTTCCGGGAGAACAGAACGATTACCATATAGACGACGACCGGTATCCCAAAGAGCACACCGGGGAAAGAGAACGGGAGTATCTCCTGCTGCACCGCAATCAGAGGATCGGCGAGATAGAGGAGCAGGAAAAAGAGCGCGGAGACGAAGAGGGTGAAATTGCTACGAAATATCAAAAAAGCGCAGAGGAAAAAGATGACCGCGACAATATATGCTCCCCCGTCACGGAAAAGCGGGAGCGGGAAGAAATAGCGGAAAAGGGAGACGATGACAATAAAGAGGTAGCCGATGAGGAGATATACAGCACTCCTCTCTTTAATATGAGCACACCTCATCTTAAAAGCCTCCTGAAATCCAAAAACTTTGCACGCCGCCTACCCCTTCGGAAGCGCTACTCGTCGACGAGCTTCTCATCGAGATTCTTCATCGGCGGGATGAGCGGCGGCTGATAGAGGAGATAGCTCTGCGACGGGTAGCGCGACCCCTGCTGATGCGTTTTCTCCAGGCCGTCCAGAAGTGACTCCGCATATTTCGCCGGCATAGTGAAGAGCATCTCATCGTCATAGGTGCCCGCAAGAATCCGCTCACCGCGACCGGGATGCACAAAGATCGGCTCATCTCTCCAGAAGGGCATCACCGCAGCGAGGCAGGAGAGCCCGAAATAGGTCTCCGAGGAGATGGGACGGCCATGATGATACATATACCCGGTCGCGAGACGTGCCATCTGCGCGGGATTGCCGTAAATGAGTATCAGATCGGGATCCGCCGGAGCTTTGTGGAGCGGAAATGACAGAACACCCTTCACCGTGCCGGGCTCAACCGGTTCCAGCTTCTCAGCCAGAGCCTGCGCTATCTCCCGGGATGCCGAATATCCCATCTCCATGATGAACTGAGTGAGATCGTCACGCTCTCGAAGCTGCTTCATGCCGAAGCCCACCAGGCAGGGAGTGCAGCTGATATCGCTTTTCGCCGCTCCCGCTATCCAGCCCCATCGGCGGGCAAGGGTCGTCCACTGGCACAGCGCAATGGTGATGCCGAATTTGGCCGGCGTTGCCGCGTCATCGGGCATTGTATCATCCCCCCGAATAATCTTGACTCCGAGCGGATAGGATTGCGGCATGAGGTATCGCATGAGCTTCCCAGAAAATTCCTTATAATCCATTTCCCCCTCCTTCAGTAAATTCAATCAGAATGCACGGCTCTCCCCTCCCCAGAACCGCTGCTGAAGAGTGCCAACACCTTTCCGGGAGAATCATCATCAGAAACCGCATCAGGGTCTCTTCACAGCAATGAGCGAGTTGAACAACCGGTACGAGAAGACAGCGTGCATGAGCTTCCTGTTTCCTGCACAGCAGTACAGGAAGTTCTCTCATCTTTCAACTTAAATTTAATCCCACTCCCAGACATGGCTGCAGGGATGCCCTCAGGCATATTACCGGCATGACGGAGAGGAGGAGGATGATATGGCACAGTTGAATGCTGAGCTACGGCAATCAAAACGGGAATTGCTACGCGGGTTCGTCCCGTTGTGCGAACCCTGTACTGATACGGACTGCGATGTTGATTCCTAACGGAGCACTCCCCGCAGTGCAATAATCAGGAGAACATACGCCACGGCAAGCGCATAGTGGAAGATATCGACCCGCCTCATGCTCCCCCATTCACCTTCAGTTTTGATAAGCAGGCCCGCAACTGCAATCAGGATGGATCCGGCGATGGAAAAGATTCCGGCAACGGTGTTTTCCCAAATAACGAGAATTCCGGCAACGATAATCGCCAGCATTGCAATCGATCCGATAATGATCCCGTAAAGGGGAAAGGAAATTATAACGGTGAAGAGGATGTGTAACAGGGTGAGCGCAACCAGACTGCCGATGAGTATCAGACCGGGCAACGGCAGTGAATGATGATAAAAAGCAACCGCAATAAGGGGAACCCCCACGTTCCCCGCCAGCGCGGAGAGGAACTCGTGAAAGACCCTGACCTGCGGCCACAATCCGAACCGTACGGTGCCGAAGAGAGCAGCAAGGCCGGTGAGCAGAAATCCTATGCCAGCGGTGCCGTTCATCTCTGTCTGCATGAAAAGGGATGAGCCGAAGATCGCAACCAGTGCCAGCACCGTATCAGATACCGCCGTTGAAAATACCTTTTCAGAATTCATGAACGTCTCCTCCTGTCGTCAAGCTGCTCCGAGTATGCTCCTGCTTATCGTTCTCCTTCAGAGGAGATGCCGGCGATATCTTTCAAGATCCATCGTCCTGGTATCGTCAAACTCATCCCCTCACAATCGAGAAGATATCTCTGCCCGGCAGACCCTGCTAATTCTTTGAGGGATACTATCCCGTCTCGGGTGTCTGTATCACAGGGCCAGCATTTTGTCAATTGTTGTTCTTGAGGGTACCATTGCTTAATCGCTTTATCACGCATTCCAGCGGGCTTTGAGGTTTTCGATATACACATCGACCTTCTCTTTTAAGAGAGCGCTGCTGCTAAAATCAGTCTCTTCCAGATCGCGAATGCTTCTCATCAGAACCTTTTTGTGTCTGAGAAGCCTTCCAAAGATGCTTTCAATCGGAACATCGCCATAGACGCTGATGACCCGCTTCAGATCATTGAAGTCGATGACAACAATCGCAAAATCGAAGATAAAGAATATCGACAGTGCAAAAAAAATAGTAAATTTAACTCTCAAAGGGAATGTCAGCAGCAAAAGAGAAAAAATATCCTGCAAACCATAGACGATAGCAAGGGAGAAGAATCCCCAGGCACAAGAAACGAAGGGGCAGATGAGACCGTTGAGATGAAAGGATTTGTCCGAGTAATCCCACGTTTGCATATGAAAAAATTTCACAAAGACAATTCCCGTGAGATATTCGAGAATCGACGCAATGAGGGTCGCGGAGATCACAAAGGCAAGGAGCAACCATACACCGCTGAGGCCTGTTATCGATTTGAGAAACCAGTGTAAGGAGAGTACCGATAATGCGCCTATTCCGTAGAGCGGATTAAAGGGGCCGATAAATCTGTTCCAGTTGTACAGCCGCTTCTTTTCCAGCGAAACAAAGAGCACATCAATCGACCAACCGACGAGAGAATAGAGAAAGAAAAGGAGTACGATATCGATGCACGTATTCATGGAGCAGAACCGACGGTTGCAGCTTACATACGACAATGAGCACCTTTTTGCGAAAGGGGCACCGTCACGCTGAAACAGTCAGAGAGGTGCATTCCCCATCAGCAGCTTCACTATATTGCGAGTCTCAATATATAATTTATAAAAAAAATATTAATTTTTAATGAGGAACACTGCTCAACGCCATATCGCTATCGTCTGCCAGAAGTAGGGAAAGGGCGTTTGTATCTCATACTTCTCTATGTTCAGTCTCTTCATCATCGTCCGGAGCTCCAGAGGTGTATAGGAGGCCCGTATCGATTCGAAGAAGCCGTTGCCCGCGGGCAGATAGTAGAGCCACCATACCCGCTTCAGATCATGAATGAGCATGATTCCTCTGTTGTCGAGGGCGCTGTAGAGTCTCTTAAGTGACTGCTCGGGATCGACCCAGTGATGCAGAGAAAAGGACGAGTAGATCAGGTCGAATTTCCCCAGCTGCTCGATGCGCCGCCCATCGCTGACGCTTCCTTCACGAAATTCTATTCTGCCATCAAGCCCTCTTCCCGCTACATAGTTCCGTGCAATGCTGATCATATCTGGAGAGAGCTCCAGCGCAGTTAGCACAATACCGGGATTCTCTTCGGCAACCAGTGCGGTCACTATCCCAGGTCCCGAGCCCACCTCAAGGTAGCGACCGCCCCTCCCGGCTCTTCTGATCGCTTTTAAAAAAGCACCGTAGCGGGAACGCGCATTTTCGCTGTGCTGCTTCAGGTACTCCGCGGTGTACTCGATACCTACAATAGCTTCATCACGGTGCGGTATTCTCTCAAGCATGATTTTCTCCTTTTGATGGCAATTTTCATCCGGACAAGCATCGGGACTGCACTACGGCAGCAGGCACCTTCCGAGCAGGCGGCATGCGCTATCGATAAGGCAGCAGGAAACGACTTATGAGAACGGTGACCATCTGCCTCCGCCCGGTGAATCCTCTCCTTCATATATCACCGATAGTGATGAAATCTCTTCTGCAGACGTGAAACCGTAAAAATTATTGCACGTTTCAAATTGCTGTAAAGAGAGCGAAAGTCGGGAGGGGAAGCGCCGAAAGTTCATTCCGAATACAAATATATTTGACATAAGGGGACTTCTAAAAATTATTAATATGTAAATAATGATTTTAAGAGGTGCCCGTAAAGCAATTTCATCCCGAACAGTAATATATTCGCATAGTACGAGAGTGAAATGATCCCTATTCTGAAAATGTTTCATTATTAAAAACGTAAAGAGCACGGAGGAACAGAAGATGAAAAAGATTTGCTGTATACCTGCTGTTATTATCATCACCTTCATTCTTTTCGGCTGTAAATCGAAAGAAGAAGCGAAGGAGGTACCGGCAAAAGAGGAGGAAGCCGTTGCGCTGAAGAAGGGAGAAACCTTCGAAGAGCGATCGGCGTCACTTATCGCGGCGCTCAGGACGGGCGACTCTATTCTGCCCCTCATGGATGAAGGAGGCTGTACACTCGTCAGCCGGGCCTCTTCCGAAACGACTGATACGAAAACGAGAGGACCGCTGAAGCCGAAGGAGCTTCTCAGTGTCAAGGAGCTCCTTGATGCCCTCAAGAGCATCAAGGAGGGTTTCGACAACAACTGGTTCGAGAAGCCCGCTCCCGACCGGGCGAAGCTCACCCTCTCACTGACCGGGATGAGCGGGTATTACGGGTACATATT
This sequence comes from uncultured Leptospirales bacterium, assembly GCA_964652955.1. Taxonomy (GTDB): domain Bacteria; phylum Spirochaetota; class UBA4802; order UBA4802; family JAKQUI01; genus CAZZCF01. The sequence goes on along the minus strand of CAZZCF010000009.1, from coordinate 32,463 downwards.
CAGCTTCAGGAAAAGGGATACCGGCTATTGTATTCACAAGATCGAGCTGTGGAGCGAAGAGCCGTAGGGAGGGAGCACGCTCCTGACAGCGATATCATTGAGTGAAAGGAGAACACGCCCGCAGATTGATGTCTGATGGGCGTGCTTGTCGGAGCGCACTGCACTTAATTGAAGGAAGGATGTCCCCTTACTTAAGATTTGCATAATCCGCGCTCAGCTGCAAAGAGCACATGAGCCATACCTGTTATCCCCTTTGAAAAAGCGAGGAACTATACCGTCTGATAAACCGGTAAATGCTAATTCTCTGCAACAACAGAGAAATGATAAAAGAGAGGGCACCGCCTCAGTCGCCGGCGGATTCTTATCACTAATAAAGTTGAATCGATAGATAATAGATGGAAAAATGACTCGATTCTGAAAAAAAGAATTGACAGAAATAGCCTTATTTAGATAATAAGACATATCTTAATTACTAAAAAAGTTAACATGGTTCCACTGATAAAGACAATGGCTGATCTCTTCAAGGCCCTGGGAGATACCACGAGGCTCAGAATTATACGTATACTCGCCACTAATGAAAAGAGCCTCTGCGTTGCCGATCTCGCTCAGATAATCGGGATAACGCCTTCCGCGATATCTCAGCACATCAAAACACTGAAAAATGTCGGCATCCTGGAACCGAATCGGGTGGGATTTCACGTATACTATACCGTCAACAATGATATAATTTCCGAATACCGGGAAAAGGTGGACGAGCTCTTTAAAAAGGCCTACATAAAGTGCCCGAAAAACATCCCCTGTTCGGAATGTCCGGATAACGATTACTGTAAATAATATTTTTTAGCATGATATTTAGTTATTTCTAAATGTCTAATTAACTTAATAACCGGGAGGTTTATCATGGCAGGCGCATCGAATAGAACTTCTACAGGAACGGTAAGGAAGATACTGTCTTCGATGACAGCAGCGCTCACCGATGAGGGGAACTATCATGTCCTCTTGATCGCCGGTCTTTCCCTCAGCATCTTCATTATCTTCTTCGCCATCGACATCATGCACTTCCCCTTCGTCTCACAGGACCCGGCCGGGTACATCCTGACCCTCGGTGAGACCAGACATACCGTGGGGGTGATTCTCGCTCTTACGCTTATCCCCCTGTGCGCACTAAAAAAGCGATTTGCCTTCTTCGCCGCAGCTCTGCTGGGAACCGTTCTCGCGATACTCTGCATCGCCCATGTCATAGCCATGCTCATCGTTGAGCCGCCCCTCTACCGCCAGCAGATTCACGGCCCCATCATCTGGACCGCGACGCAGCTGCCGGTGATATACTACGGCTTCAAGGCGTTCAGAATGAGGGAGGAGCACCGTGCATAAACCGATGAGCTATCTTCACTTCAACATCATGACATTCGGGTTCGCCATTCGGGACCTGCTGATGAATCCCGAAAGAAAGGTACTGGAAGCCCGTATCCAATCGGGATATCGGGTGCTCGATTACGGCTGCGGGACCGGAAGCTATTCGATTATCGCATCGGAACTGGTCGGCGACGGCATTGTCCACGCCCTGGACATTCATCCCCTCGCCATAGAGCGGATGAACCAGAAAATAGCAAAGCGCCGAATACCGAACATCAGAACCGTACACTCAGACTGCGCCACCGGCCTGGAGAAATCCTCCATAGACGTGGTCCTCCTCTACGATACCTTTCATATGCTGAGCGATCCCGTGCGTGTCCTGAATGAGCTGTACCGCGTGCTGCGCCCGGAGGGAATGATATCGTTTTCCGATCATCACATGCGCGAGGAGGAGATCATACCGGCGCTCACCAGTGACGGTCTCTTTCAACTCTCCCGAAAGAACCGGATAACCTACTCCTTTATGAAGGCGTGAGGTTGAGGAATCCCGCGAAAAGGGGAGCATACCCGAACTGGGAGAGGGTATACTGACATGAGATCAGACCATGCTCAGCCGCGGGAGTATATCTCCCACGTGCGCCGCTTCCGCTCTCTTCTCAGACAATACCAGATCATCCCCCCTGTCTCACTCGCCCCCCTTCTTCTGCCACCAGGCGACCACGACCGGAATCCACTGTATTCGGCCCGTCCCCAAGCGGATGAGGAGAATATCATCGCCGTAATCGGCGCAGAGGAGGATAGTGCCCGGTTTCTTCTCGCAGATGCTCCACTTCGGCTCGGCGACATTAAAAAAGACGATCCATCCTCTGTAGTCCTCGATGCTCATACCGCGGTGGTGTAGTACCGGCGGGAGCATGACCGCGGTGAAATTTCTCACGATAAACCTGAAATCGGGATTGACAATACCCAGGAGCTCGAAGGTCCGGGCGGTATCACCCTCCAGGGGGGCGTCGACAACGCAGATCTCATTGTAGCCCGATTTGGCGGGAATATTTATGCGCGGAAGCGAATCGATGCCGCTCTCGAAAGCGTCCCGCAGCTTCGACCGGTTTTCCACACCGAAGAGGATAACAGCCTTTTTCAGCGCATTCAGATCAAAATCCATTCCTTTCCGGAAGAGATGCTTCTCGCGATCGATTAAACCCGCCTGAAACCGGTAAATTTTACTTTTGAGATCATCCCCGCCGGCAGCGGTGCTTCGGGAGAGGAGCGCCCCTGAAATAAGTACCACTGTGATTATAGCAAACCGCATGCTTCTCATTACGATACCTCCGGTGAGGGGATAACAGGCCCGGGCAATTCCCGCCGAAGGCCCATTCACCATGCTGCTATTTTTTCAGGCGGGTGACTATTGCGTTACATTATTGTATACCCATTGGCAAGGAGAAATTGGGGGGTGAGGGGGAAAGGTAATTCTAAAATTTTAAGGCAATAAACCGAATGACTTAAAAATATTAAAGAATATCATCGAAAGAAGATAAAGCCACCTGTCCTTCCCGGTCCATTCGTATACGTTCTTTTCCATTTTCACTGCTCCTTGTTATCTCTGCAAGTCTGTTATGGAAACACTACGGTGTTTGGGTTTCGCCAGGGAATTCCGGGAGATTGTCACGGACCGTCACAAGTGAAGGTCCGCCATCTTCATCTTTGTATCGATAGCTGTCTCCCGCATCCTGCGGGCAACGAGACCGATTCTCATGCGCGTTTCCGGCCGGAGATATGATTCCTGCCTTCTCTAAAAGAGTGCCTTTTTTCAGAACAGTCATGCCGCCGCCCTTGCGGAGTGAAAGAACGCGGCAGTGAATCTACTTCTTCTCCACCGTGAATTTCGCCGGCGCCGACCACCCCTGAATCGAGGGCTCGTACATGCACTCCATGCGTGCCGGCTTCACCATGAAGTCGCCGGGAAGCTCCGCCCGCAGTATGTAGGCAACCTCGTAAATCTCGTTCTTCTTCAGCTTGGTAAAGAAATAGACCATCCGGTTATCCCACCGCTCAAGGTGCACGTAGGGCTGATATTCCCCGTAAGGATTCTTGTTGATCACCTCGAAGCCCGAGGGGAGATAGTCCTCGAGTATCAGGTACTCGAAGTTATCCTGCGCCCTGAACTTCACCTTCACCAGTATCTCATCGCCGATGCGAATCCGATTCTTTCCCGACAGATCCTGCGGCACGATGTACTCATTGTTGTTCACGTCCCGCACCCGTGTCACCGTATAGAATCGCCGCACCAGCCCGATGCCGTTCTCAAGGGAGCGAAGGCTCCGCTCCGGGGAGGTGAGGAATGAGAGCAGTCCCTTCTCTTTGAAGGAGAGATTCCCCTTCAGGGTGAGGTCGAAGCTCACGTCGGCGCCCGCTTTACCGGACGCCAGCACCACGTACTGTTGCTGTATCTTCTCCCTCTTGATCTCGATCTTCCTGGTGAGCTCTTCTATCTTCTTCGTATCGCGCACATCGTAGGTTATACTGCTGACCCGCTCTCCTCCCATATCGAAATGCACCGTCCCGGTGCCGGACATATCACCCCCGATCGTATCAAGATAGTTGCAGAGGGCGAAGAAGACCGTTGCCGTCTCCTTCGTCGAGTTCCAGGCATCTCCCCGGCCCCGCTTCGTGATTGAGCTCACCAGCTGGCTGAGGAGGGGTGATCGGTCTCCCGAATCTATCAGCGAGGAGAGCACATGGGCCGATATCTCGGTCCTGCCGCCCTGCCAGCGAAAGCGCTGACCGGCGCTGCTCTCCCAGTAGATGCCCCTGCTGTCCCGCTTCTGCATCTCCTTGAGCATGGACAGATACTTCGGCAGCAGCGGCACCACCTCTTCCCGTATCTCCTTCTTTACGTTCAGGAGGCGCTTCAACTGCGAGATGGCGCGCACCATGAAGGCCAGCTTATAGGGATTGAGCTCCTTCTCCTTGACAAGGTCGGCAAAGGCCTGCCGGTTCCACTGCATCCACAGCGCAGAGACATAGAGGAGATAGGCCTTCGCATCTCCTTCCATCTTCTGCGTCGCGGAGAACATTTTCGAAATCGCCTCAAGCCCCCTCCTGACCCGCTGCTCATCAATGACGAATCCCAGCCGGTGTGCCCGGTGCAGGGCGATGAGGACATATCCGGTGATAAACTCGTTCCCCCGACCGCCGTAGAACCATCCCCAGGTTCCGTCGTCGTTCTGATAGTTCTGAATGCGATCAATGCCTGCCCGCACCTTATCGTCCAGCTTCTTATCCTGTATGAGGCCCTCGAGCCCCTGCTTCTTGAGCAGCTCTTTCAGGACGAGATTCGGCATGAATTTATTGATAACCTGCTCGATGCATCCGTAGGGATACTCGGCGAGAAACTTCGTCGCCTTCACCATCCGGGAGATGGGGCTGGGATGCAGCGAAATAACGAGCTCCTGCGGCTTGAAGTCAAAATCCTCGGTATCCCCGATCGGCTCGAGCACGACCCGCTTGTTCTGCGCCATATCACCGACCGAGTAGAGCTTGAAGGCCACCCCCCTGCTCTCAACGGGAATGCCGACCCTGAGGGCATCCTTCGCATCCCTGTCGGCAACCGCCTTGAAGAAGACCTTCACCTGCTCCTTCTCGGGGACTTTCACGGTATAGTAGCAGCGCGCCGATCCGTAGGGGGGAAGGCTGATGGCGATCGTCGTATCGGGCTTCACCGGTTTCTCATCTACCCTGAAGTCGGTTTCGACCCGCTTGAGTCCCCGCGTGGTGTTGCTGTTCACAATCCCTATCAGGCCGAGCGTATCGCCCTCGATGAGAAAACGCGGCTTTCCAATCCGTGCAATGAGATCCTGCGTCACGAGGAACTTCTCCCGCTTCTCTCCGACCCGTCCCTGAATGTCATGGCCGCGGACGGTGAGCCGCCAGGTGGTCAGGTTGTCCGGGAGGGTGAAGGCAATCTTCGCGGTGCCGTCCTGTCCGGTTCGAATCGTCGGGTTCCAGTACGCCGTATCTCTGAACTTCTCCCGGACCTTGACCTTCTTCTCCTTGCTCATGCCCGCCAGCAGCGTTATCGGGTAGGAGTAATTCGTCATCACCCAGTTGGATATCTTCGAGTAGAAGAAGTCCACCATGCGGGGAGTGTGATCCGGCCTGATCTGATATATTGCCTCATCCACGCCACCGAGGGAGAGATCGGCCTGCACCGGCTTCCCCTTCTCGTCGGTCACCTTCATGGTAACCCGCGCCTTCTCGCCGGGAAGATACTGCTTCTTGTCGGTTCGAATGCCGATGCTGAGGGAGGTATCGGGATTGGGAAGGGTGATCTCCGTTGAGGTGGTAAAGAGCGCCCGTTTCCGCTGCATGGTTGCCGTGATGAACAGATTGGGCGCATAATCGGACTTGATGCGCATGGTAACCGGCATGATATTCCCCGCCATCCTGACAACCCGCGACTCGTAGATATCCCGTCCCTCGAGCGTCAGGCACACGGAGGCATCGGAAAACCGGCTCTTCAGCAGGCAGGTGATATCCCCCGCCCGGGTGAGCCTGCTCCTGTTGACGGTCAGCTCGAGATTCTTGAAGCGCGATGCAACCCGCGCCCCCGAGCGGCTGTAAATCCACAGGACCCGTGATGCCGTTATGGCATTGTCCCGGCTGTCCCGGGCAGTGGCGACGATATCAAACTCGCCGTAGACATCAAACTTCTTCGGAAGCTCCAGCGTATACAATCCCTTCTCGGTGGTGTTAACCTCCCGTTCGAAAAGCGGTTTTTCGCTGTGAACGTACACCCGCTCCCACGGCTTCCAGATGTACCGAAAGAGCTGTACCCGAACCTTCGTCCGAACGGGTTTTCCACTGTAGGTGATGGTTTTTATTGCAACCCGCTTCTTCTCGTCATCGGCGAAGAAGTTCTTGCGCGGATTTATTTTGATATAAAAGGCACCCCTGCCAACCGTGACGCCTTTCCGTGAGGTGATGCTCACATTGGACTTGTCGACAGCCGTTACCTCAAGGGTTATCTCGCGATCATAGGGATAATCGCCGCAGTGAATCCGCAGCACGGTGATGCCGCTGTCATCGGCATACTTCTCCCCCTCAAGCTTTATCCGATTAAAATAGCTGGTACTTCCGTAGTCCTCCTCCCACCAGTACACCGTATCGGTATCCCGGAGCTTCGTCTCGTAGAATCGATACCGGAGCAGCGCTCCCTTGAGGGGCGCGCCGAAGAAGTACTTCGCCTCCACCTTGAACTCGGCCGTGTCTCCGTTCACGTAGTAGTCACGGGAAGGGGTGATCTCAATGGTAAACTCCGGCTTCCGATACTGTTCGACGTAGAACCGCCCAACGCCGTAGAGGTTGTCCGGGTCCTCGCCAACCCGCAGCTCGTAGGTGCCGAGATGAGTATCGGCAGCGAGCTTCAGCTTCCCGTGACCGGTTCCCCAGGCATCGAGCAGCAGCTCGCCGTCATCGACGCCTTCGTCAAAGTCGATATTGCTGATCTGATAGTTGAGCCGCCGGTTCCTGATCGGCGTGAATCGCTTCCCCCGGCTCTTTCCGACAATCTTGTAAAAGACCGTATCTCCGGCGCGATAGACCGGCCGATCGGTGTAGATGAAATACTTGTTCAGTTCGCTCTTGAAAACATAGGGGTGTCCCGTACTGCAGAAGGCATAACTCCGGTCCGGGTGTATCGCGAGCAGGGAGAGGTGGAGAGTGCTCCGCTTTCGAAGATGATAGATTCCGTTCGAATCGGTCTTCCCCGTGGATATAATCTTCACCGGCAGATCCTCTATTCGCTCCGGCGGCTTATGCGGTGTGTTCGACTGCCGATATTCCTTTTTCTTCGGCGTGTTGTCAAACACGACTATCTGCGCTCCCGCAACGGGTCTGTTACTCACCAGATCGGTCACATAGGCAAAAATTGAATCCCTCGAGCGCTTCACCACCACGCCCACGGAGGTTACGGTGAAGAATTTCCGATCATAGGTTTTCCCCGCACCCAGAATCTCAATGCAGTAGCCGCCGGTCGAGAGCGGTTTCCGCGCACCGATTGAAGAATACCGCCACTCGTAGGGCTTGAAGTTCCGCACCGCTTCATCCCATTGATCGACCACCTTCAGTCCGGCATCGGCAGGGCGTATCCTGTTCGGATCGGTCCTCCCGTTCAGGAGGAGACCCATGGGAACGCTGTATATCCGCATCCGCACCTTCTCGAGGCGGAATGTCCTGATATTGAAGGCAACCTTCGTCCCCGGCGAAAAGGTATACCGGTACGCGTACACCGAGACCTTGGGAGGCTTGGGACGCACCGTGAAATTGTAATTCTCGCGTTTCATCCCCTCCCTGATACGAATGGTGCCGGTAACAAATTTATAAAATCCCCGGTGAGAGAGATGTATTTTGTAATACCCGGGCTTGATATCGGTGATGAAATAACTGCCATCCTGAAAAGTGCTGGTTGAATGGGTCGTTCTCCCCTTCAGGGTGATATCGACATTTATTGCGGGTGTTTTAATACCCTGAATCACAACCGTTCCGGCTATCGTTGACGGTTTGAGCATCATCATCGGGAGCGTGAAGGTCTCGCCCGATTTTATCTTCTTTATCCGGGCTGTCTCGGTTATATATCCCGCTCCCCGGAAGGTCACCGTATAGGCGGCCTCCTTCAGTTTATCGAATCGATACCGTCCGCTCCCGTCGGTCATATGCGTGACAGCGTCCGTTCTCGCCATGTGCCCGAAGTCGCCCTTCAGTCTGATCTCAACTCCCTTCAGCGGTTGTCCCGATGAATCTCGTACCGTGCCGGTGAGAATACCCTCCCGGTCCAGATAGACGGTGTATTTTCCGCCCCGTATCTTTTCGGTTGAGATAGAGGTCACGTACCCGTCGGCAACAACCTCGATGGCATACCGTATATGCTTGATGAAATCATCAATCCTGAAATATCCGTCGCTATCGGTCGTCAATCGATAGTAGCCAACGCCCATATTGGCATTCTTCACCTCAACAATTGCACCTTCGATGCCCTTCTTCGTCTTCGAATCGAGGACATATCCCTCAATATAATCCTTTTCCTCGAGCGCCTCCCGATCGGTCTCTCCGTAGACGGTCCGCCCGTTGGCGAGGTGTTTGGTCAGTGAAGAACAGGCCATGGAAAAGAATACTGCCATAACAACGGCTATTCCCAATGCGTTCCGCATGGCACCTCCTTTAGTGTAACTCAGCGTTGCTCGCGTGATACCCGGTTATGCCTTCGGGCCGATATCGTGACCGCCCTGAAACCCGCAATCTGAATAATCCCTCGTTTCGGCAATATCCTCTTCAAATAATCGGTGCTTCGCACCTCGGCGGGCACGATGACAATGCGTGAATTGTCTTCACGGGTAACGATAACGCCGTACCGCGAAATATCAAGCACATTTAAATCACTCACGGGGAAAGGGGATCCGGCGACCGTTACGATAATCCCAATATCATCATACTCTGCTACGTCAACCGGAGCATATCTCGGATCGCTTCGGAGCGCTCCGCGCAGATATTCGCCCAGCACCGCCTCGATGCTCTCCGAGCGGTGATCGAAAGCACCGTAACACCCTCGCACCTGCCGTTTCTTCTTGAGCGTTACGAATAATCCAAACCTCCCGTAAAAGGGGGGACATTCCGGTAAACGGGAACTGACACAGGTTTCGCCGAGCAGCTCCTCGCGCATTAGGCACCTGAGCCATGCAATGAGACTTTCCGATCGCTCCGATCGGGAAAAGAGAATCCACTCTTCCATGAGCTCCCCCGACGGGAACGAGGAGAGGGGGAGGAGGAACACGAGTGCGAGTAGAACAAATTTCAATGGTATCCTGTACAATTCCTCGCTCCCGAAACGGATCAATCATTCAGAAAGCCGCTTTCATTCCGCTACCGGATTTTTGGCGAAAAGCCGCACCGGCCAATCGCTATCGGATATATACTGCCGGATAAAAATCCTTATAGAGCAGAAAGCTCTCCAGAAGCTTCTGCCCCGAGAACTTCCGCCGGTACACATATACCGAGATGCCATTTCTGATCCGATCGCGATCCTCCTGAAATGGTATCTCTATATCCTCAACCTCGGTGTACACCTCGTATCGGCAGTCAAGCGGCCGGTATCCCAGAATCTTCACGGTGAGTGTTTTGTCATTTATCGTCGCTTCGATACGAACCGTCTGCCCCGAGACGTTCTTCATTCTCAGATTCTTCTTGCCATACTTGATGGTTGCATCAAGGCCGTAGGGCACGTAGGTAACCGGTTGATAGTGCCGATGACGCTCAATGATGGTGAATCCCGCAAGCAGGAGCGCGTTAAATACCGTTGAGGAGAGCTGGCAGAGCCCCCCGCCGGGCTCGAAACGGACCTCGTCCCGGTAGAGGACCCGTCCCATCACGTAGCCGTTTTTTGCCGATCCTTCACCAACCACATCATTGAAGGAGAAGATGGACCCGTGAGCAATGCGAGAGCCGTTGATCTTCATACAGCCCAGGAGCATGTTCTGCTTCACACTCTCATCCTGATCCTGAACCGATGTTGAGAAGGAGGCGATGAGGAACTGCTCCTGCGAAAAAACCGCCTCGTGCGAGAGGAGAAGGAGTATACCGCACAGGACCAGTGCCCGCACTCTGCCGATACCGTTCACCGTTATATTCCCCGATAGCCATTCGCCCCCCTTCTGTCAGGGAGAACGTATATACAACATAATCACTCATTAATGAAAGTCAATTACTAATTCCGTGAAGCGGCGCTTTACCTCTCGCAGTGATGATGAGTTCGGCTGCACTGACTTTCCAATCACGGAATTGTGCGGTGAATGAAAAATTTTCACCGGAGACGAGAATACACTTGCAATTATGCCCCGCATCGCTTTTGGTACGACCATTCATCGGGTTGAGCTCACCGGGAGTCGATGCGGAGGAGAGAACACATGAAGAAATGGATTATCAACAGCAGAAGAGAACTTCTCAACAGAAGAATATTCACCATGGAGGAGCTGGAGTGCTACCATCCCGAAAAGAAGATAACGCACAACTTTGCCATTATCAATACATCTGACTGGATCAACATCGTTCCCCTGACCGACGACAACCGCTTTATCCTGATACGGCAGCACCGTCTTGGGACTGACGAGATAACCGTTGAAACACCTGCAGGGCTCATCGAAGGTGATGAGAAGCCGGAGCGTGCAGCAGAACGGGAGCTGCTCGAAGAAACAGGGTATGCACCGAAGGAGATGATTCTGCTCAAGAAGCTCACGGCAAATCCATCAATAATGAGCAACTCAATCTACTTCTTTCTCGCACGGGGATGCCGGAGGGTTGCCGAACAGAACCTGGACAGCGCCGAAAACATCGAGATACAGCTGCACCCCCTTTCCGATGTCCTGCGCATGATTAAAGAAAATGTACTCAACCATTCGATAATCATTACAGCGTTGAGCCTCTACTTCATGTCTCCGTACTGCGACGAGGAGATTAACTATTTTTAAGATCTCACGGGGGCTCATCCGTGAAGCGACAGCGCAACACAGCACAGCGGTAAACGCCCATGAAAGCACTCCTCGGTTTTCTGACGATACTCTCACTCCTTGCAACAGAGATCGATTTTTCACTCTCGCTGGCATACTACTCGTTTCCCCTCTCGATTCGCGAATGGTCACTGACAATTGAAAGAAGAGGCGAACGAACGCTCCTGACGGTTGACCGGTACCGGGGGCGAAACAGGAAGATTGCCATTCCCCGGAAAATCTACCTGGCCCTCATCGGAACGGTGAGCGAGAAGGGGATCTGGACGCTGCACGATTATTATCGGGAGAATTCACCGAACGGATTCTATCTCCTCGAGGTCAAAAGGAAGAAGTACGTGAATCGGTTCAGGGTGGAATACGGCATTCCCCTTACCGGGACGAATGCACGATATCGGGAGATTATCCGCTCGATACTCAATACGACCAATCTGCTTCTCTCAGAATGAGCAGCAGCACATCCATGCCGTCCTGTCAAACGGGGAGCGTCATTATTCAAACTGCTCACAGTTCAGTGCCGCGGAATCGACCTCGCTCGACAGTATGCTCAAGCAAAGTACCCGATGCGCATCGACACTTCTGAAGAGGATAATCCTGTTCTGCCCCTCAATGAGCTGCTCAAAACAGCCGGAACGCTTCTCCAGCAGCTTCCTGATAAAGGGATTATCCCTGAAGCTCAACCCGATCAGCGCCTCCTCGGGATGGTAGAGGATTCTGCCCCCAGAATCGATCAGATAAAAATACCCCGTCCGCCCGATCCGTCTCTCCTTCAAAACCAGGGGATAGTCCGAATGCCTCCGCACATCCCGCAGGAGCACGGTAAAGGCCGAATCAATTCGTTCCCGCCTGATGCTGCTTTCAGTTGAGCAGTGTGCGATACCGAAACAGGCGATGATAATCCAGATGAATATATCGGGGAAACCGCTGGTTCTCTTTTTTCTTACAATTGCAATCATAGCTGCTCATCAGAAACGCACAGTCAGGAAATCGTAATCACAATTCAATTGCACTCTGATAGAATACAACGGCGCGTCCCCCTGCCGGATAAGAGCGATGCTGTTGTTCATGCCTTTTTCACAGGACAAAAAAATACTGTTTTATATTAAAATAAGATAAATATATATTGACAATAAAAAAAAATTTTTTAATATTATCATTCTGTACTTACACATATGTGAATAGAAAAATTTCTGCACAAAATAATCAATGTAATAATGGAGGGTATATATGCTTAAGAGATTAATGATAGTGCTCTTATGCTTGGGTGTGGCAATCCTCTTTACCGATCTGTCATTCTCGCAGGATGAGCCCGTCACCGGTGAAGATAAAAAGGTAGAAGAGAAGTCCGACGAGGACCTCAAGGAGGCCAAGAAGGAGGCCGAGGTCGAACCGATCAAAGTCGTTGCCGAGGCAAAGGTATACTTTGACGGCAAAACAACCTTTGTCAATTCACAGGTGCAGTTCAAGCTCACATCAAAAGACAACCTCTTTACCGACAAGATTGAATACAAGATCAATGAGGGAGAGGTGAAAGTCTATGAGGGGCCCTTCTCACTGGCTGACGAGGGAACGCACCTTATCGCATACTACAGCATCGACAAGATCGGAAATATTGAAGATGCGAAGAGCTATAAGGTCACGGTTGACAACACCCCGCCGGCGATTACCGTAAGCTCGAACAAGCCGGTGCTGAAGATAAACGACAAGACCTATATCTCAAAAGATTTCAAGCTGTCTATTGAAGCAAAGGATACCTCATCAGGGGTGAATAAGATTGAATACTCGGTCAACGGCACCAACTACAGCGAGTATGTCGGTCCCTTTTCCATTCCCGCAAGCGGCGAGTTTGATCTGAAAGTACGTGCACTGGATAACGTGAATAACCTCAACGAGAAATTCATGATGAAGATATTCGATGAGGCGGGAAATCCGGTCGAACTAACCGATGAGAGTGTAAAACTGTCATCCGATAACGTTGCGCCGGCTGTTGAGATAAAGGCGGACAAGGAAATCAAAGAGATCGATGCCAAGAAATATGCATCAAGTGACGTGAAATACACCATTGCCGCCACTGATGCCGACTCGGGTGTCGATGCAATACTCTATCGGATTGACGGCAGAGGTGATTTCAACACCTACGCAAAGGAGATCGTATTCAAGACCAACGGCGAGCACAAGATTGAGGCAAAAGCGGTCGATAAGGTCGGCAACACCTCGAGCGTCGCGTCACTCGTCGTTTATGTCGATATCATACCTCCTGAGACAACGATAGATACTGTTACCAAGAAGTAGATAAACCGCACAGAACAACACCCCGGAAACGGGGTGTTGTTCTGCTTAAAAGAGAATGTCCATCCTTCCCTTTTTTTTCATATACAGATACTCGTCGTAGTACCACTGCGCCCTTCTTCTCTTCTGCAGAAGATCATATATCACCGCACTGTTATAGAGCGCTTCAATGATAGAAGTATCATATCGATATGCCTTTTCGAAGGCATGCAGTGCAAGTACATATCGCCTGCTCAGCATGAGCCCCATGCCGAGATAGAAGTATCCCTTGGCAAACCGTCTGTCGAGCGTCACCGCTTTTCGCAGATGCAGCACAGCATCTTCAACTCCCCCATCCGTATAGAGGAGCGCCTTCCCCAGGCCGTAATGACCCAGCGTATATTCGGGACTTATCGCCACAACCCTCCTGAATATCTCGATGGCCGCATTGATATCTCCACTCAGCGCCAATGCTGCTCCCTTTTTATAGAGCTCGGTCGAATTTTCACGTGCTCGGAGAGAAGTGGTGATCATGAAGATTATGAGGAAACATGGGACGATGCGCCAACACCATTTCTCAGTTCCCGTTTCAGCCGGAAGGCAATGTGAAATCATGGCAATTATCTATCGGGTGCCCGGAATCATCTCCTTGAGCTTGTCGTAGAGAAACTCGTCGATCCCCTTATTATAGTAGACATACATCACAAAGACAACCCAGAGAGCAAGGGTCAGAATGCACATGAACTTCAAAAGCTTCTCGGCTCCGACCTCATTGGCTTTGTAAAAGATTATAATAAGTGATACGGGCCAGAGAAAGAAGAGGTTCACAAAAACCAGGGCGATAAGCTCCTTGAGAAAATCAACGCTCACCAGGTACCAGTCAGAGATGAACGAAAGGTATCCCCTTGAAATCTCATCAAAGAAGAACCAGACATAAAAGGCGAAAATAACCGTTGCGATTATCTTCCAGAACAGTTCAATCCTCGGCCTGAACCAGAGAAGCGCAACGCTGAAGCCCCAGATGACAACAAACATAAAAACCGATTTAATCAAAAGTGCCTTTTCCATAACTAGTATCTCACCCCTATGCCGTAACGAGCAGATTCACTTTGCCTCTGGCCGACCGCACATCCTATGCACCGACACCGCTGAACCGAGAAATTCCCTGTAAATGCAATTTATTCTTGATAATGGACATAAAATCTGCACAGAATTAAATACTTCTCCCACACTACGGTACTTATTATCGGGGAAAAGGATTTTATTTTCAATAATAATTCAGTGCGCAAGGGCAAACTCAGGCTCCCTGCTGATATGAAATAGCACACATCATTATGAGATATGATTCCCGTACGTTCAAAAGGATAAAACAGCATCACGTCGGCTCTCCCGAATCCATGAAACACACCATGCGACATATTGCCTGCTCCGCGCTGATCATCACTCTCTCCTGCACCGCTCCCGTTATACTCTCGCAGCATCGGCATATAACCATCTCTGTTGCACCGGGACTATCAATCAGAACCAGCGACTTTGACGGCAGGCTGAAACAGGAATCCGCTCCATCCGACGGGAATAACATTGAGGTCCTCATACTGAGCTATTCATCGGGAAAGGAGATATTCACCCTCTCAAACAGCTCACGTGAAACAATTACCGTCAGGAGGACCAGCGGAAGCATTGAGGCACTGATCAAGATACGTGAGGATTATAGGCTCAAAGACGTTTTCTTTCTTAAAGCGTCCGGCAGATCAAAAGGTGAGATTATCGGGAACTTTATCACTGAGCTCAGAAGGTCACTCCGCTAGCGTTTCTTCCCCACCAGCACAGCGGCGAGTTTGATCGCTTCGACCATACTCGAGAAACGGGCAATCCCCCGCCCCGCAATATCGTACGCCGTGCCGTGATCCACAGACGTCCTCGTGATCGACAGTCCCAGCGTCACATTTACCCCACGTCTGAAAGCCACCATCTTGAAGGGGATGAGCCCCTGATCGTGATAATGCGCCACGACAAGATTATACTGCTTCCACCGTTCAGGCATAAAGAGGGTGTCAGCCGCAACGGGTCCATCAATATCGATGCCAGCCCCCCGTGCACGCTCAACGGCAACCGCGGTGCACCGTTTATCAAAGTCACCGATAGTTCCGTCATCGCCGCAATGGGGGTCAAGACCGGCTATCGCCATCCGCACCGGTCCCTCATCAATGAACGAGAGTGCCCGATAACCGGTTCGAATCGTCCGGTATATCCCTTCGACATCAATCCGCTTTGAAACGACTTCAAGGGAAAGATGTGTGGTAACCAGGATAACCCGATACCGGCGTGAATACATCATCATAACAGGATGGGATTCACTGAGCCGCTCAGCGATGTACTCGGTATGACCGGTGAAGGGCGTCCCCGATTTCTCAATGAATCCCTTGCTGACCGGCCCGGTAACCATTGCCTCAAGAGCATTCGACCGCACGAGGTCAATTGCGGCATCAATATACGCCTTCGATTCGGCGCCGGTATGAACGCTTCCCGCTCCCGGAGCGGGTATCGGCCAGTCAGCATCTACGTCGTAGAGATAGGAATTGCCCGAAACCAGATCCTGAAGCTGCGACTTTCCCGAGAGGATGGTGAACCCGGCAAGCAGATCGGAATAATGTGCTTCAAGAACTGCCCGTCGGGCAATGACGACGGGGATTATGCCAAGTTGAGGCGCAGCGGTGAGCGCTTTTAGTGTTACTTCTGGACCGATACCGGCAGGATCGCCGATAGTAATTCCCAGAACAATATCACTGTGCACTAAGGAATTCCTGAGGAATTATCTTATTCTTGTCGTACTCAGCCTCGATAAGATTCTTTGCCGATGACTTTAGATCATTGGAGATGGTACATCTCCCCTCGAGAATCACCCCGTTCTGAATTATCAGTTCGGGCGTTTTTATATCACCGAGAATCTTGGCGGTCGGCATCAGCAATACTCGATTCGTCGCATTGATATTTCCGATAATCAAGCCTTCAACAATAACCGAAACGGCATTAATATTCGTATTTATTTTTCCATTCTGACCGACATAGAGTTGATCAGCCTGAAGGTACTTTCCCTCAAATCTCCCATCGATTCGCAAGGAACCATTGATATGGAACCTCCCCGTAAAATAGGAGTTCTCACCGATAACATTGTTCGAGACATCACCGCCAGCTTTCGTTATTGCCATTTTTACCTCTTATTACCTTAAAATAATATTTTCATTCATTGAGCACGTCCTTTACGCCATTGCATCACTCTTTTCAAATAAGGGGGCTTCGAAAAACCATTAATGTGTTGTGCCTGCTCCCCCTCTTCAATTGTATTTAGAATTAATGGTAATTGCTCCGCTTATTATTTTCTTATCCTGTGTGATTTCTTTAAGAAGAGAACATCCTTATCCCGATGCCAGTACATATTCAAAACTTATCAACATCAGGAACCTTAATCACCTGGAGAACATCATCAAAAAAATTCTTCATATATTTCAGCGATTCAACAACCTCCCAGTTCTCGAAGGTTTTGTTCTCCTCATATCCCGCGTAGACAACCTGCTCGTCCGGATTCAGGATCATGGTCCCGCCGAACTCCGCATCAGATACGAGATTCGAAACGAATTGTCGAGCTTTTTTGAAGAAATCATAGAGCGTCAACAGGAAAATCCTTCCCTGCTTCACTCTCATCAATTGAAGCTGATTGATATGTTCGGAGGATTTTGTTCGATCGATATCATCAATGGTTTGACTGAAGAGCTTGAATGCCCGGTCACACTGATCGAGCATTCGATACAGCGTATCCCGTTCTCCGGAATTCGAAAAATCCAGCTTGGTATGCTGATCCGATATAACTCCCCATATCCTCTCCTGAAAGTATTTCAAAATACTTCCCGCCTCATTGATTTCGCTATCATCCCGATAGGGTGATATTCGCTCAATTTCAACGTCCTTGAGATACTCGTAGCCCGCAAAACTATTTTCATCGATATCATCATCAGCCGTCATCTCGTCATAGATGCTCTCTTCAATCTCCTCAATGTTCTCATCAGGATACATCTCCTGCAGCATCTTTCTGAGCCTGTCAATTTCCCGCTTGACCCGCGCGCGCTGTGTCGGATTCGGGCTCGTTTTTAAAACCCCTTCTAAAACCTTGATAGACTTGACAACCTTCCGTGCCTGTTCTTCTTTCTCGTCCATTTTCCGTCCTGATAAAGAAAAATCACCGAAAATAATCGTATTCCACCCCTGTCACCCACCGATGCGGTGAACACAACCGCTTAATGCACTATCACGTAAGCCGGTGTTTACTTATCATATCCACCTATAAATTTCAATAAAAATATAATTTAAACCAAACAAAGATCGATGTTAATCGACAAGGAATCGCTAAAACTTATGTCCCTTTTGACGATACTATTAATGGGAAGGGGCACTGAAAAGGCGCTCCGGACGAAGCTCGTTCTATAATTGAAATTAATGCCTGTACTTCTGATCCGACGATCCATGTTAATTAATAATACATACCGACACCCCGTTTTATTGGCACATCGTATGAACAGAAGATCCTCCTTTCAGAGAACATATCATCTCTCCGTTATCCTGATACTTATACTTACAGTCATCAGCGCAACCGACGGGCTCTCTTCAGAATCAACGAAAATCCAAATCCTGCAGAGCATCAGTCTGCACAGTGATCAGATAAAGAATTTGCGGAAAGATGTTCGCAAAACAATTTACACGACGAAGAGCAGAAGGGATCCCCATGAGCTCCCGAGCCTGGAATTCTATAAGTATACGGTCAAAAAAAATGAAAATTTCTGGAAAATACTTGCGCGAACATCCCAGAATATCGACACACTCATGTCACTCAATAATCTTTCATCTCCACGAGACATTCAACCGGGAACGGTACTCTACATCCCCAATATGCGCGGCATCATCCATGACAATAAAAGGGGGAAATCAGTTGATGAAGTCTGCTCCCGGTATCGGATACACCCCTCGTACGTCAAAACAATCAATCATGTTTTCTCCGGAACAAAGCGATATCTCTTTATTCCGAACGGTGAGATCTCTCGTCTCGAGCGATCACTCTTCCTTGGAACCGGGTTTGCCTTACCGCTGAAGGCGGGACGACGGACATCAGGATTCGGTAACAGGCTCGATCCCTTTAAAAAGACCATTTCGTTTCACAGCGGAATCGATTTTGCGTGTCCCGTCGGAACCAGAATATACGCTGCAAGAAGCGGAAAAGTTCAGTTCGCCGGGTACAGTGGAAATTATGGCCTGCTCGTCATCATAAAACATCATCACCAGTACTACAGCTATTACGGTCATCTCAGCAGGACTCTCGTTAGAAAGGGCACCGTTGTGAAACGGGGCCAGCCCATTGCTCTCTCGGGCAATACCGGGAGATCAACCGGGCCCCACCTTCACTTCGAGGTTCGAAAGAAATCCCGTGCCGTTAACCCCGGGATCTTCCTCCGACCATAAGCACCGGTCAAGCATCCGTCAACCGCGCGGTACGCTGCTCATCACGGATGAGTTGTTCTATCAGATTTTTTACCGTCAAAGGTGCGCATCCCTCAATCAATTGCATCGAGGAGCGCATAGAGGTCCTCACCGTCCTCAGGGTATTCAGCGGTGAGAAAGGTGATCAGGAGCTGCATCTCCTTTTTCTTGAATCCCTGAAGAACCTCATTCCGAATCGCATTGGCGAGCGGGACTGCATATTTTTTGTTCTTACCGGGGAGAACGATAAGTATCTTATTCCTGTCCACTCTCGCAGAGAAATCATGCGTTGATAACCGACCGATGATTGTCTCTTCGATAAACTGGATGAGCTTCGTCGCTTCATGATACCCGTAGAGGCTGTAATAGCGCTTGAAATTCTTTATAGAAAAGAACATCAGTGTCAACGGCATTCTCAAATTCTTCGCATTCTCCAGCGCCTCTTCTGCTCTCCTGAGCACCACATCAACCGTGTTAATATGCCGTAACTCTTCAGTGTCATACCGGCGAACCGTCAGTATCGAGGTGAACATGCCTTCAGAGAGACGCCTGAGCTTGCTCTCTATCTCCTCCTCTCTCCCGGTATCATCGATCCTGAAAATAATGAGAAAACCGATGAGCGTCATCCCCACCGTGAAAGGATATAACCAGAAGATCGAAATCTTCTTGAGGATACGATCGTCGAAGAGCTCATGAATTTCAACCACCTTCTCAAAGTCAATCATGGTTGTCTGGGCATGTTCAACGGCATAGCCGATAAAGGGGTGATCATCCTGCACGCTAAAACCCGACTCCTTCAGAGCGAGGTAGTCCTGCTCCTCGACAACAAGGGGAATAAACTCGCTTCCATCCTCAGATCTCAAAAACAGCGCGTAACTGCTGATGCCCAGCTGCTCGAAATATTCACGAATGGTTTCGCTGAGACCGCGAATATTCGCACCTTCAACCAGTCGATGAACAAACGCCTCAATTTCTTTCGCATATTCAATTTCTGCGTGATATCGCCTGTTCTCATCAGTGAGCTTCTCTATCTCGTTAATCTTCCTGAGCGCAATCGCCGCTATCTCACACACTGACTGAATAAAGTCCTTCTCCTCTTCTGAATAATCACCAATGGTTATCTTATCGCCGAGCACGACTGTCCCAACCATCTCCCCCTCATAGCTCATCGGGGAGAGGAGCCGCGCATCAATGGAGATAAACTTATAGTATTCATCACGGTGTTCGGGGAGGTCCTTGTACTGTTCGATATCAATGAGCTCCCTGCCGCTGATAACGCTCTGGAAAATACTGTCTTCAGTGCTGAAGTACAGAAGGGGATCTCGTACGGTGACTCCCCGGGAATCAACGATGCTCCACCGTCTCGGATCTTCCGAGGGGACCATTATCGAAGATGATGCCGCCCCGATCTGTCCCATTATCGAGAAGAGAATGACATCGTACAGCTCCTCCCTGCTTCCCGCTGCTACTATCTCCTTTCCGATCTCATAGAGCATCAGAAAATCCTGAAATTTCTTATCAGGTCTCTTTACAACCGTCCCTGCCGATCGAGCTTCCTCTCGTCCGGTCGCGCTCTCCCGAACCCGGCGAGGAATTGGCTCCTTCACCATCTTCGACGAAGATGCTATTCCAGCAGCATGCCCGGCTTCTCCGGAAACCTCTTCGCGTGAGGGAAGCTGCGGTTCATCCTCGGGGCCAAAAGGCTCTTCCTCTATCGGAACATATTCCCGTGGCGCCGGTCGCCCAGCAGCAATTTCCTCATCCACAGCTTCTTGGACACTCTCCTGCTGCTCTTTCAGCGTTTCCAGAGGTGATTCCTCATCAACATCGGGGAGCTGAAAGAGATCATCGCTTGTGGCATGCTGACCTGACTCCTCCTCAAAAGCCTCAACGAGATCCTCTTCAGAGAGGGTAACAATTACATCCTCTTCAGCATTCTGCTCCCCTTCAACCGATGAGACGCCTTCACCGCCATCTCCATCAATACTCTCCGGATGATGATTTCCCTCTTCCTCAAGATTCTGCGGGGGAGTATCCTCGCCGCTTCCCGGATTATCGGTGAGCACAACCTCCCGCGAATCTTCATCTCGCGGAGAATCCTCATAAGCAAGCACCTCGGTTTCAGCGGGACCTGCTATCCTGTCAATGAGGGTCTCCTTCCCCATATCATTGATGTCTTTCTTATATTTCAGTGCCTTTTCGAGTAAACCCATCTTCTAAATTCCTAGATCATGGAATATCTTCATATACAGATCAAAATATTCTGAATGAGAGAATCTCTCAATAACCTCTTCCGGCAGCTTTTCGAAGAGGTTATCAAGATACTGAAGCAGCTTTCGCATATTCTCCCTTTTCTCCGCCGGCATCGCGTCAAGAAATCGCGAAATATCATCTCTATCTTCAATAATGACAACCCTATTACTAATATCGGGTATTTCCTCTTTTACCTTATCACCTCTTTCGGTATCAAGTCGTTTCAACTGCTCCCGAATATTCTCAACATCCTCTTCAAAGACAAAGGCACTCGAGGCATTAATATCCGCCTCAATGCTCATCTTCTCATCAGCATTCAGGCTCTCCCTTTTCGGCAGGCTGTACCGATATTGTTTCGAAACGATATCCGGCGGGGCGCTGTCCAGCCCTGCAGCAACAGTTCTCAGTGCAGCATCGAGATCAATATCTTTGAATTCGCGCGTGAAGACGTCACCTTCAATGGACTCAACCTCATCATCAGAGAGACCCAGCAAGCCCAGAGAGGATGCAGAAATCGCTTCGGAGGATTCCGGTTCTTCAGCGAGCACCTCAGAGACTGCTCGGTAATCACTTTCGAGGAGAGACTCATTGATAAAATCTAACTCATCATCAACGGGGGGCAACTCATCTTCAGTGTCAGCGAGGAGATCCTCAAAGGTCGGCTTGGCCCCTCGTAACATGGCGGCAACCCGCAACTGATCCTCCTCAACATCCGCTTCCTCGAGCAGGATGGCGCTGGACTGGACGGCACCGATAATATCAGAGCTGATTCGCTCCAGATCACTCTCCTCGAAGACAACCCCCGTATCGGCAGCTTCATGTTCAAGCATCTCATCGTCAATAATATACACCGATTCTTCATCACCCACATTCAAAAGGTCAGGGGGAATCTGCGTTTGTACCCGCGGCTTCACATCCTCCTCGAGGCGCTCAACCGGTGAGACGTCATCCTCCTCGACGATATCAATCGGCGATATGTCATCCTCCTCAACGCTCTGAACCGGTGAAACGTCATGTTTCTCAACCGGTTCTTCCCGGACTTCACTCACCGCTGGCTCGATAAAGGGCCCGGGGAGCGCGTCAGGCGTTTCGTCTTGAATGCCCTCTATAATAAAGGCATCCGCACGATCCGTCTCGTCACTCTGAACCTCTTCGCGAACCGTCTCTTCTTCATCAATGATCTCATCAGTTGCACCACCCGGCATTTCACCTTCCGGTGCTTCTCTCACCTCCTCCGCAAGATGTTCATCCTCATCACGTGAGGCGAGATATCGGTCAATCTCTTCAACGGAAATGTCTTCCGATTCATGAGCTTCATCATACTGCTCAAAAACCGCGTCAGGGACGCCTGTATCGTCTTCGGAAGGTATCTCAGCAGCGGGCTCATCTTCCCGAACATCAACTTCCCCCTCCTCAACGAGCTCTTCCTGCACCTCGGGAGAGGGGGGGGGAGCGACGTGAACAACATAATCAACATCCGCGTGAGGGGGGGCGCTCTTCACAGCGGACTCATCCTTCACCGATGCGAGAGCATCATCAGATCCCTGTGTGAGCTCTTCCAGCTCTTCGTCCAGACCCCGCTCGGCAAGGAGATGAACATCCTCGCTTGCAATCTCCTCTGCCTCGCGGAGATTGAGACTTGCAACATTCTCAATGCTGAAATCATCAGGGAGCTTCTCCTTGAGATCCTCTATGTCCTTTTCAACGGGAGATGATGGTATCTCCTCAGCCGGAGCTTGTATCTTCTCCACACGGGTTCGCCGATCTATCTCCACAGAGAGCTGCTCGAAGTCTATCTCCTCCTCTTCGCCATTCGCTGTCAGCTCTTCACCGAAATCGTCGACAATGACCACCGGTTCAGGCACAACCGGAATATCGGCAACCTCTTCTGCAAGCGCATCGTGAGTGCTCTGGAAATCGAGCTCCTCTTCCCGTGAATCTCCCTCGTCGCTGTCAATTACGCGGGAATGGGCGACATTATTATCGATATCAGCAATCTCCTCATACTCACGGTTACTGCTCTGTTTTTTCTCACCATTGCTCATACGTCATACTTCTCTTCATGTGCAGATGTCAGCTTTTTCTCATTAAAGCACACTGACAGCATGTTGTTATGATTATAATCGTCCCCACGGATCTAATGTATAGAAAGAATATATTCATTTCCATTTAAATGATGATAAAAAAACACGACGTCTCTCGTTGCACAGTGAAAGTGCTTATTTCGTATCGAGAATAATACATCACCAGGTCGAGCGATACCCTGCTCATCATTCATCGGAAGTATCTCTTCCATAATATACCTATCGGTACATAAGAGCATATCTCTGCGCAATAATTCACATATTTTCAGCAGACGATTTCTGCCGCTTTTGCCCCTCTCAATTCCATACGCCTCACTGTCGGTTGCAGGAAAGGGTCCTTCAGAATGCCCCTCTCCCACTTAATATTAAATAATTACTTTTTATCAATGAAAAATTGCATTTGAGCGACGAAAACATTACATGCAGCGTCTCCTTTCGAAACAGAATAATTAACTTCACCGACTGGTATCATCGGGAATGAAGTGACATAACCTCAAAAGAAAAAAAACCTCTGATAAAATATAATACCCCTTTTTTCAATTCAGTAAATTCAGGCTTCTAACGATATATAAATTAAGTTCACAGGCACCGCTGTGGATTCCGGAGCTTTTCAGATAAGGGGATAAATACACGATGTACACCATGCCCTCCGAATTGACAAAATTACCACGGGAAGCAACTATTGTTGATCTCCTGTCGCCAGCAGAGGCAAAAAGTCCTTCCGTAAGCTTCGATACACTCCTCAGATCACAGATTCTTCAGAATGACGATAACCGTATCGCCTTCTCTCCGGAACCGACCCGGTCTGAGGAGCGGAAAATCCTTAACGAAGAGATAAATGAACGAAGAGATGAAAGAGAAACCATCGATATCCATAAAGAGAACAACATGAATTCGGGAGAACACCGCACCGACAAGATTGACGAGCGCAACGAAACGAATACCGAACGATGCGATTCGAGAATCGGGGATGAGAAATCGCCGGAGAAGACAACCGAAAAAGATGATCACGCTGTTGAAAAGAGTACTGCAGAAAAGGAAGAGAGCCCCGTTTCCGATGAAATCAAAAAACACGACGCGATTCACGACACCGGATTCAATGAGAATACCCGCCTGGCTCATCTTCAGAAAATGCTTTCGGAGCTGCTTTCGCTGATACAATCCCTTCTGCACACGCAGGAGAAACATCCCCTTCGAGGCGATCTCATTGATCTGAAAAATACACTGAAGCACTTCCAGGAGAGCATTACAAATAATCGCGGGAAGAAGAAGGCCCCTCTCGACGCCCTTCGACTCAAATCGCTCCTTACACAGATGAAAGAGGTGCTGAAGAACTATGATCCGAAAGAAGCACCAGTTATCCTTGCCAATCTGAAAAAAGCGATCCGCAATGCGCTTCGAAACAGCAACAGACAGGAATATACAGCGGAGCGACCGAACGCGGGCGAGATGAAGCCCCTTGACAATGACAGTAAAGTAACCGATAAAGCTCTTGCGCAGAATGTCATCCCTTCGCTTAAAAAGGGCGAGTCCCAGACAACACGAAACGACACGGCCGATCCCGGCTTTCAGTTCTCCAGAACTCATTTTTCGCCAAAGAACAGCACCGCCCTGGGAACGGTTGAGCGGAGAGGCGCCTTCAACGAACAGCTTCAGAGCATCATTCAGAATTCACGCATCTTCGTAAAGGACAGCAGAAACGGAAGCTTCTCAATCCGATTATATCCGGAATCCCTCGGCCGGCTCAACATCAATCTCGGACTTGAGCAGGGTGTGCTCTACGGGAAATTCATGGTTGAGAACAACGATGCAAAGAATCTCCTGCTGGACAATATCGTCCACATCAAGGAACAGCTTGCCGACGCCGGAATAAGCGTTGGCGAATTTCAGGTTCACGTCAGAGATGAAGGATATAAACTTGATCATCACCTCAAGGAGAAAACATACAACAAACCGGTCACCGGTGATCAGGAAAATCAATATGATATTAATGCGATGAAGTCCCACGACGGGATAATCGATATGGTAATATAGGAGCATATAATGATGAACACCTATCCCATGACACTGAATGAGCTGGCCGTAACGCGAAAGCAGGTGAACGAGATAAATAACGCCATGCGTAAAACAGATGGATCAATCAGGGGCGAACTGGGGAAAGATTCTTTCCTCAAGCTTCTCGTTACCGAGCTGCGGCATCAGGATCCCACACAGCCGATGGAAGATCGTGAGTTTATCGCACAGCTCGCGCAATTTTCCGCACTGGAACAGATGACCGGCATGAACAAAGCGATTGACAAGCTGAGCAGAATCGCCCGTTCGAGCGAAGCCTATGCCCTGCTGGGGAAAAGTATCGATGCCCTTAACAGCATCACGGGGAAACCGGTCAAAGGGGTCGTCACCAGCATATTCTATCGGGACAACGATGTACGCTTGAAGGTCGGCGAGAATGAAATAATGCTCTCGGAGATACATGCCGTCCACAATCCGATGAATATGCAAGCAGCGACGGATGCAAAAAAGGATCTTCAGAATGCTGAATCGAACAAACATCCATAGAGGACTTATGTTGTATGTCGATACGAAAAATAATCTCTTCCCCGCACAGCGGGCGGAGGGACGGGCACCAAATAATTCTGTAGGAGTTTTTCAGCCATGATGCGATCACTCTTTTCTGGGGTTTCAGGCTTAAAGAACCATCAGACCCGCATGGACGTCATTGGCAATAACATCTCCAATGTTAATACCTATGGCTTCAAGGGGAGCAGGGTAACCTTCCAGGATATGCTTTCACAGACCATTGCGGGAGCATCAAAACCCACCGACATCAAGGGGGGCGTAAATCCCAAACAGGTGGGCCTGGGAATGACTCTCGCCTCAATCGACCGGATCTTTAATCAGGGAAGCCTGCAGACAACCGGCAACCAGACAGATCTCGCTCTCTCCGGGGATGGTTTCTTCATTGTTGCTGACGGCGATAAGAAATACTATACCCGGGCGGGGACATTCACCCTCGACAGAGACGGGAATCTGGTGAATCCCGCCAACGGCCTGAAAGTACAGGGATGGATGGCAACGACCAACGAGCGCGGTGACCGCGTCATCAACACCTCGGGCACCGTTGAGGATATCATCGTTCCGATCTACGGAAAGGTTGAAGCGAAAGAGACCAGCTATGTCAGGTACAAGTGCAATCTTGACGCGAAAACATCTATCCTCCCGCCCAATGCCACCGGACGGATGAGAGCTTCAGCCGGGATAACCACCAACATTGATATTTACGATAAACTTGGCGATCCGCACCGGCTCACCCTCACCTTCTGGAAAACCGGAACAAATGAGTGGACTGCGTCTGCCGCCATTACGGATACCATTGGTCCGCTAACCCTTGACGTCCCGGCAGCGGGGAATCTGCCCAATCAGGCAAATACGAGCAGTCGGATAAATCTCAGATTTTCTCCCGAGGGCAGGCTGATATCCATTATCGATGAATCGAGCCCCGATGAGCTGAATCAAGGCGATCTCTTCGCAAATCTGAACTACCGGGTTGCCGGCGATCCCACCGTGAGAAGGATTCAGATCGATCTCGGGAAAGCGGGATTAATCGAGGGCATCACCCAGTTCTCTTCACCGTCAACCACCAAGGCGGTTGAGCAGAACGGCTTCGGTATGGGATACCTCGAATCATTCAACATCGATAATAGCGGTGTGATAACCGGTGTGTACACCAACGGTACCAAGCAGGCGATTGGTCAGGTGGCCACCTCTGTCTTTACCAACCCGCAGGGCCTGATTGCTGCCGGTGAGAATCTCTTTGAGGTTTCCAACAACTCGGGTCTCCCCAATATCGGTCCGGCTGCAGAAGCGGGACGGGGGAAGATTATCGCCGGATCACTCGAAATGTCCAATGTTGACCTCTCGGAACAGTTTACCGATATGATAATTACGCAGAGGGGCTTTCAGGCGAATTCACGGACCATTACCACATCCGACCAGATGCTCCAGGAGCTGATAAACCTCAAGCGATAATCGATACCGGAGTAAAATGAAAGGCGGCATCATCCGGTGCCGCTTTTTTTATTGAGAATAGATTCCACCCGCTGCACATCCTCGGGAACATCAACTCCCTGCGAATCATACCGGACAACCGAGACGTGAATCGAGTACCCCCTTTCAAGGAGCCGCAGCTGCTCGAGCGATTCAGCCGCTTCAAGGGGAGAAGGTGAGAGAGCGGCATAGCGCATCAGGAATCGCTTTCTGAATCCGTAGATGCCAAGATGCCTGTAATGCACGGGGTGACCGGATCGTCCGAAGGGAATCCGGGAACGCGAAAAGTAGAGTGCGCTCCCGTTCTCGGCAAAAACAACCTTCACCGCATGTGGATTATCGATCTCTTCATCGCTATCGATGCGGACCGCCGCCGTGGAAGCGGCTGCCCATCGGTTCTCCCGAAGTGCACGGGCGACGGTATTTATCACCCCGGGTTCGATAAGCGGTTCATCGCCCTGAATATTTACCACGATGCTGCATCGCTCATGAGCTGCCGCTTCAGCGACACGATCAGTGCCCGATTGATGTTCACCGGTCATGACCGCATATCCACCAAAGGAGTGCACCAGATCGAGAATTCGCCGGTCATCGGTCGCAACGATGACCTTTTTGAGATCAGCCTGAACCGCCTGCCGGTACACCCGCTCGATGAGAGGGATGCCGGCAATGCTGACAAGCGGCTTACCCGGAAAGCGCGTTGAACCGTATCGTGCCGGAATAATTCCGATAGCATTCATTAGAGCTTCCAATAGAAGATATGTGATGAAGGCGTCCCATTTCTAGAAACTGCATGTACCACCATGTATCCGCACAGGAAATAAGCGTAGGGGCGCAGTCGGATTATTGCAACAAAAATATATCAGCGGCATCAATCACCCTGCCATTGTATGTATTCAGTTGAGCCATTCGGTTATGCTAACCTTTTCGCCCCGGACAAAAAATGAAGTTGAAAAATACCGATGCCGATTTACAATTAAACCGATCGAACGGCAGGCAGGTGAAAAGAGTGGAACCGGCCGCCCGATTATCTTGTCATATACCGGCAACATCAACACAAGGTTAAAAATGCAAATCTTCGTTAAGGACACCATTTTAAAAGTTTTAGGATATTTCCTTCTCGTCTTCGGAATCTTCATGTTCTTTGTCGGCGTGGGCATGCTTGTCGACAAAGACCAGAGCGATGTAGAGAATGCACCATCTATCATTGTCTTTTCCGGCGCCTTCATCATCCCGGCAGCTCTTCTCATCTACCTCGGACGAAAAGCAAGCAAGGAGGAGGAAGAGCTGAAATCACTAGCGAGCATTGTCAAATCCTATCGAAGGATTGCCCTTGTCAATCTCGCCGAAAAGCTCCATATGACTATTCCCGCTGCCGAGAATCTTCTCTCAAAAGCACTCTCCCGCGGTTTGATTTCAGGCAATTTCGACAGAACAACCGATGAATTCTATACCGATGAAGCCCGACCGCAAAATCTGAAATTCAAATACTGTCCGAACTGTGGTGCACCGCTTGACCGGATATATCTCGAAGGGGAAACAGTCAGATGTCAGAATTGCGGTTTTCTTATGAACTGACATCCCGTGAATCGCCCTCCTCACTGAACAACTGCAAAAGCGTGATCCTGCAGCCGCATTTCATGAGAGCGGAGCATCTTATGGAACAGAGCCGGGGAAAGAAAAAGGAGTGAGCTTATGGAAGTACTCTATGAACGTTCGGAAAACATCTGTACGATTATCATCAATCGTCCCGGGGTGAGAAACGCTGTTAATAGAACAACTGCCTGCATGCTCGCCGATGCTTTCAGGGCCTTCGAAAAAGACAAATCACTCCACGTTGCCGTTCTCTGGGGAGCAGGAGGATACTTCTGCGCCGGTGCGGATCTCAGGGCAGTTGCCGAGCATCCGGAGGAAACGAATCGCCTCGACCCAGATATGTCGGCTGACGGCCCTATGGGACCCACCAGGATGACGCTTTCAAAGCCGGTTATCGCTGCGGTATCCGGTTATGCGGTAGCCGGCGGTCTCGAGCTCGCCTGCTGGTGTGATATCCGTGTTGTCGAGCGATCAGCTCGCTTCGGCGTCTTCTGCCGACGTTTCGGCGTCCCGCTCATCGACGGCGGAACACAGCGCCTCCCCAGACTTATCGGCATGAGCCGTGCCCTCGATATGATCATTACCGGAAGAGAAGTTACCGCTGAGGAGGCCTACACGATGGGGCTCGCCAACTATCTGGTTGACGATGGTTCGGCTCGAACGCAGGCGGAAGAACTCGCACGGAAGATTGCCCGATTACCACAGCGCTGCCTCCGGAGTGACCGCGAATCCCTGTACCGCGGTTTTGATCTCCTTCTTCCCGATGCTCTTGCGCTCGAATTCAAGCTCGGTCTGCAGGTCATTGAGAGTGGTGAAACGCTGGAAGGGGCGCAGCGGTTTTCTCACGGTGAGGGCCGGCACGGGAAAATATAAAAATCGGCGATTTATATCTGCTGATCGCCGAGGTTGAACTGAAGGGTGAACTTCGTACCGCCGTTCCGGTCGAGTTCAAGGCTTCCCTTGAGTTGATTGGTCAGCGCGTTCACCAGCTTCATTCCCAGTGATTCAGTATCTTTATAATCAACATCATCGGGGAATCCGATACCGCTGTCACCAACAACAAGCGTGCAGACTCCCGCCGCATCATCCGTAAAGATTATTTCAATCTCTCCTTTCATTCCACCGGGAAAAGCGTACTTCAATGCATTCGAAACGAGCTCATTGATTATCAATGCACAGGGAATGGCAACATCAACGCCAAGACGAATATCCTGAATATCGGTTTTAAATCGAACATTATTTGGACTGTGGCCGTATGACTGGAGCAGCTTATGGATCAGGTCGTCGATATATGCCGTGAAATCAATACTCGCCATGTTCTCAGAATGATAGAGCTTCTCATGCACCAGCGCCATGGAGAGTATCCTGTTTTTGCTCTCTTCGAACAATCGGCGATACCGGTCATCCTTGATCCGGCGAGCCTGAAGGCTTATCAGACTCGAAATGACCTGCATGTTATTCTTCACCCGGTGATGAATCTCCTTGAGCATAACGTCTTTTTCCTTCAGGGATTTTCGTATTCGATCTTCAGCACGTTTCCGATCGGTAATATCGAGCGCCGTAAAGGTGATGCCAAGCGAGAGATCGTCGGGCTCAAGAGGAGTCGAACCGAGGAGCACGTCAATGATAACGCCATCCTTTCGTATCCATCGTGTTTCAACGGTGCCGGTTCCGAATCTCTCAATCTGATCCACCTGCTCCCTCACCGCGAAGGCATAATCTTCATCAGTCGGAAAGAGAATCCGCATACTCGTGCCCCTGAGCTCATCGGATGCATAGCCGAGCATCTCCTGCAGGCGCGTATTGGTCCATCTCAGCATATAAGTAACAGCCAGTCCGATGCCGACCGGTGCCACCCTGAAGATGCTTCTCAGCGTTGCTTCACTCTCGTGTAATGCCTCCTCGGTCCGCTTTCGCATGAGAGCGATGCCGATACTCGACCCGAGCCCTTCGAAAAACCGTATGGTCTCCTCGGTGAACATGTCCTTTCGAAAATCATTGAGCTGCAAGAGGCCTATTATCTCATCATCGGACCGGAGGGGGATAAGCGCGACCGATTCATAGCCCTCTTTGTTGCAATATCTCCTAAAGCGATTTTTATGTCCGGCCTCCTCATTTGATGTGATGAGATCAGTGCTGCTGTTGGTCCAGAAGCTGCCGTATTCGGTAAAGGTGGAAAGGTTGTGATCGGTCCTTCCGGAGATAACCTCACCACACCTGCATTCGAGAAAGGGATTCCCTGCCGAGTCGCGCTGTATTTCTCCCCTGTCATCGCGGGAGCACAGATATTGCTCCGTTGCGACAAAGCTCTCAGAAAAACCATTCGTCTCATAATAAGGGAAATCCTCACCCGCTCTGAGTCGTATGCCAACAGCGCTCAAGCCGGTACAATGCTTAATAAGATATATGATGTCACGGATTACATCAACATCCCGCCCCGATCGATTGAGCAGCTCAAGCACCTGCACGGCAAGATTCTGACGTTTCTCTATCCTTTTTCGTTCCTCGATATCCTGCTGGAGAAGCTTATTGACCCGCATCAGCTCACCGGTACGCTCTTCTACCAGGGTTTCCAGATGTTCACGATATTCATGCAGCTCGGCTTCCGCACGCTTGAACTCAGTGATATCCGAGAGGGTCCCATCAAGCCACAGGAGATTCCCCCTGTCATCGTACACCCCCTGCCCCTTTTCGCCAATCCATCGAATGCTCCCATTCCGGTGATTAATGCGATACTCAATGGAAAAGGGACGCCTCTGCTCAATTCCCTCCTGCAGAGCTTTTTGGACCCGTTGCTGATCTCCTTCATGAATAATATGCACATACGATACCGACAGATCCTTTACAAACTCAGCGGCCCAATACCCCGTGAGATGCTCAACATCCTCACTGATGAAAAACATGGTCCAGAATTCATCCCAGGCCCGCTGATAGATGACACAGGGAAGATTTGATACCAGGTTCCTGAACTTCTCACTGCTCTGACGGAGCGCATCTTCCATGTACTCCCGATCAACAATCTCCTGCTTGAGCTGCTTGTTCATCCGCTTCAATTCAGCAGTGCGCTGATCAACGAGATATTCGAGATGCTCTGAATACCTTCTCAATCGCTCCGCATTCATTATGACATTATCAAAATCCCTGAAAAAAAGAACGGTTATGCCAACAACGCTTCCCCGCTCATCCCGGAGAGGGGCGATACTCCCGTCAACCGGTATCTCCTGCAAATCCCGTGCAATTAATACTGAGGGCCCCTCAAGGCAGATAACCGCGCCATCGTGAACCACTCTCGAGACCAAGCTCTCCAGAGTATTTCCGGTTCTCTGATTGATAATATTCAGCACATCGGTCAGTGATCTCCCCTGTGCTTCACTATAAAGCCAGCCGGTTATATTCTCAGCAACCGGATTCATATATACAATACCCTCATGAATTCTGCTTGAGATGACTGCATCTCCTAAATTCCTGAGGGTACTATGGTGCTCACGTTCACAAGTATTCATATGACAATCACATCAATGGTATTCCTTACCCGTCACTCTCCTCCACATGCATTCTGTTAAACTCCTCCGATGTCAGTATCTTATCAATGTCGAGGATGATAACGAGATTCTCACCGGCTTTCCCGATGTTCCTGATATAGTCAGTATCTATATTTGCGCTGAAATGCGGCGTGTCCTGAATGCTCTCCACCGGAATATCGATAACATCGGAGACCGAGTCCACAATCATCCCGATGAGCGTTTCCTTTATCTCGACAATGAGAATCACCGTGA
>CAZZCF010000008.1:0-65732 GCA_964652955.1 uncultured Leptospirales bacterium | reverse complement strand
GGGGGATTCAATCAGCGCGGGGCAAAGACATCGGTCGAAAAATTCGTCAACGAGGTCTACCTCCCCGACGTCATCGCCGTTGCCAAGGTATACACGGATTACTTCAGCATCGGCAAGCTCAACAATTTTCTCTCCTACGGCCTCATCGAGGAGAGTGATGGCGATACCTACGATCAGAAGCATATGCTCGAGCGGGGAGTATACATAAACGGAAAACTCGGCAAGATGGATCCTGCGAAGATAACAGAGTCGGTGAAATACGCACGCTACAGCTCACCCTCCAACCTCCATCCGTCAAAGGGCAAAACCGTGCCGAGCCCGAACAAGGGAGGTGCGTACACCTGGTTGAAGGCACCACGCTATAACGGCGTCGCGACCGAGGTCGGCCCGCTGGCCCGTATCGTTGTTGCCTATATGTCGGGCAACGAAGCGGTTAAGGGTGAGGTCGATGCCCTGCTGAAGATATTCAATGCTGATATCGGCGCTGCCCTCTCAACGCTCGGCAGACACGCCAGTCGCGCCATCGAATGCAAGCTCATCTGTCAGCGTGCCCGGGTATGGCTCAGCGAGCTCGAGGTTGACGGGAAGCCGCGAAACACCTATCAGATACCTGACAAAGGGGAGGGGATGGGACTCACCGAAGCTCCTCGTGGCGCCCTGGGACACTGGATCGCGATCAAGGACAAGAAGATCGACAACTATCAGTGTGTCGTCCCTACCACCTGGGATGCAAGTCCGCGCGACGACAAAGGCACGCGTGGACCCATCGAGCAGGCGCTCGTGGGAACGCCTATTGCCGATCCAAAAAATCCTCTCGAGGCTGCTCGCGTGGTCAGATCCTTCGACCCGTGTATCGCCTGTGCGGTGCATGTCATCGAGGGAGGCAAGGAAATCGCGCGCTTCAGAGTGAGCTAATCCGGAGCGCTTCATACTCTTTTATGCTCAGAGAACGAGAGGCCTCCCCGCCGGGTATATATTCCTCCGGGGAGGTCTTCTCATTTATGGCGTCATTGCAAAAAATACAATTAAAAAATCCATTTACATCATATATGATTTGCAATAGAAGGGCACAAATTGCTGTAAACAGAGGCTGTATTTTCAGAATAGATGTAATGCGATGAAAACGCCTTCGTTTTTCTGGAGAGCCATTTATCGTTATGGCGATACTGTATTGATGCTGTTCAGACAGGTGAATATCTATGAATCATGTGGCACGCCGCGGGAGGTGGCTGATGCTCCTCCTCATCGTAACCCTGGTACTCCTTGTTCAGAATTTCTGCCTCGGCAGTGAAGATAAAATGCTCTGGCACCCGCAGAGGAAGCTCACCCTGCTGGAATACCTTCAGTATTCACGTCTCTGGATAACCATTCTCTTCGGATTAGGCGGAGCTGCCCTCCTCATGTTTATCAAGATGAAGCGGTGGCTCAGGGGGACCCTCATGGTGCTGGTATTTTGTATCTTCGGCATCCTCCCGGCATTGAGCGGGCTGAGATGTGCTCTCCGTGAGCCGAGCCCCCTCTGCACCCTCATCAAGCCGATCCTGATACTCAAGAGCGGCAACCCCAACCTGCCCCTCAAGTTTATTGTCTCCATCGTGGCCATCGGGGCACTGAGCCTGTTTGGGAACAAGCTGTTCTGCAGCTGGGTCTGTCCCATCGGTGCCATTCAGGAGGCGGTGAATTATATTCCGCTCAGAGCTCAAAAGATAAAGCTCCCCTTTTTCTGGATGAATATCATCAGGGCACTGCTCATCATTCTTTTCGTACCGGTTCTCTATCTGACCGGCCAGATCCTCTACGATCTCTTCAATCCCTTCGCACCGCTGCGATGGGGCATCAGCGATCCGCTTGCAATCTATAGCCTGGCGTTTCTGGGCATAACGCTCGTCGCCTCAGTCTACCTGTACCGGCCCTACTGCTATCTGATATGCCCCATCGGCATCATCACCTGGATACTCGAGCAGGTGACGCCGCTGAAGATCCGACTCAATCGCGAGCGGTGCACCGACTGCAGGATCTGCATCGAGCAGACACCCTGCCCCACCGTCGAATCAATCATTCAGGAGAAGCGCATCCGGCCGGACTGCCATTGCTGCGGGAGATGCATCGAAGTCTGTCCCACTGATGCGTTGCAGTTTCGGTGTTAAGAGAGCTCACGCCGGTATCAGCTGTTCAGCAAGCCAGAGACGGCGGAGAGGAGCATCTCGGGATGTACCGGCTTCTGCAAGACACTATTAAAACCGCATGCGTGAATATCGACATTCATCGCCGTGGCTTCGCCTATGCTGCTCATGAGGATGATCGGCACATCGTTCTTCCACCGGCGAATATCCTGCACAATCCTGAGTCCGGTGTTGAGTCGCTCCATCATCATGTCGCAGAGAACGAGGTCCGGATTCGCCCACCAAAGCGTCTGGAGGCCATCCTTCCCGTTCAGCGCCGCCACAACTTCATAGCCATTTGATTCAAGTATCGTTTTCACCGAGTGCACGATGTCCGGATCGTCATCGATAATGAAAATCCTTTTCTTGCATGCCATATCTCAATTTCTCCTTTCTGCCGGTGCTCCCGGCAATGATACATAAAATTCAACCCATTCCCCGGGTTGCGACGTTGCCCGAATGGTTCCCTGATGTTTCTCGACTATCTTCTTGCATATATAGAGACCCAGCCCCGATCCTTTCACCCCCTCGGTGCCCTCCTGTTTGAGCCTGCTGAACCGCTTGAAGAGCCTGGTATCGATATCCTCCCTGGATATACCGACGCCCTCGTTGCGGACGGAGAGGACATACCGGCCCCTCTCTTCAATGAGGCGCACCATAATATCGGTGCCGGGCGTGCCGTACTTGATCGCATTATTTATAAGGTTGGTGATAACAATCCCGAGCAGATTGGGATCGCCGTAGATGACAGGCCTCACCTGAAAATCGGTGACGATGCGCATCCGCTTCATGTTCTCGGCGTGATCGGGCAGGGCGAGAACAGGCACGATGACGTCACCGACAAAATCCAACTCCTTCTCGAATGATTCAAGGTCATCGAGATCCATCTTCGAGAGATCGATATAGTTGCGGATAATATCTTCCAGGTACTGACAGTTCTTGAGGATGGATTCAATGGTTTTTTGCTGTTCCGGCGCCAGCTTCCCGAAATACCCCCGGTAGAGTGTATCAGCGGTGGTATGCACCACCGAAAGGGGGCTTTTCAACTCGTGGGACACAATTGCCATGAGATCGAGCATTTTCTGAGAGCTGTCCTCCCGCGCCTGCAGGGCATTATGAATGACTTCGCGCAATTCAGGAGCGGTAAAGGGTTTGGGAACATAATCGAAAGCTCCCATTTTTAAGGCACGGCGTGCGCTCTCAACGGTCGCAAATCCCGTAAAGATAATTACGGTCATCTCGGGCTTCTTCTCTTGTATCGTTTCCAGAACCTTCATCCCGTCTATGCCCGGCATTTTTAAATCGGTTATCACTATGTCATAGTCTTTCTTTTCGATACATTGCAATCCCTCCTCGCCGGAGAGCACCGTGTCGACCGTATACGACAGCTTCCGGAGAATACGACGGCAGCTCCTCAAAACAATCTCCTCATCATCGATTATCAGTATTTCCGGTTGTTTCTTCATATGTTCCATTGCTCAGAGTATCATGCCACGTACACTATCATCACTCACTGCCCGCCGCCAGGCGCTCGCAATGACAATCTCTTCATGAACACATCATCTCCATAGTGGCACTGCTCCTTCTGCAGTGGCAGGTGAATGTAGAAGGTTGTCCCCTTCCCCTCGGTGCTCTTCACCTCGATGGAGCCGTTGTGCCGCTCAATAATTCCGTAGGTAACCGCCAATCCGAGACCGGTTCCCTTCCCCACCTCCTTAGTGGTAAAAAAAGGATCGAAGATTCGGCTCAGATTCTCCTCGGCAATACCGGTTCCCGTATCGGATACCTCGATAATGATCTCGTTCCCCCTGCGATAGCTCGCAATCGTCAGGGTTCCGCCATCAGGCATCGCATCGGCCGCATTAACCGCAAGGTTATTGATTACCGACTTTATCTGATTGACATCGAGACTCATATCGGGGAGATCATCCGCGAGACGGGTCTCGACGCGAATGTTCTGAAAGTTCACATGCTTATGTAAAATTGAGAGAACATCCAAAATAATCGAATTGATATTTGCCCGCTCCCCCTCGATCTTGGTCTCCCGGGCAAAATCAAGAATTCCCCGAACAATATCACGACAGCGTTTTGTTTCATTGACAATTATCTCAAGATCCTCCTGATACGGTGTTTCGGCAAGGTCTTCGAGGAGCACGGTGCTGTATCCCAGAACACCGGTTAACGGATTATTGATCTCATGGGCGATGCCCGAGGCAAGCCGCCCGAGAGAGGCAAGCTTTTCCGACTGAACTATCTTCCGCTCCGTCTGCTCCTTGAGCTTCAGATCGCGCTCACTGATTGTATCCATCATCATGTTGAAGGTAGCGCAGAGATAGCCGATCTCATCATCGGAGCGTATTTCAATCTTCTCCTGATAACGCCCCAGCCCGATCCCGCGGGCAGTGTCGACGAGCGATCGAATGGGATTGACGATGTTCCGAATCAGGTACAGTGAAATTATCACCGCGATTACGGCGATGATGCAGGTCATTACTATATAGTACACCGCGATATCCCGCTTGATAATGTTGTACTTCTCCTCCAGAATGCCAACGTAGAGTATCCCGATCACTCGGTTCTCGATGTTGTAAAGAGGCCGATAGGCAGAGATATACCAGTTGTTGACCACGAATGCCTTATCGAGCCAGAGCTTCTCATGCTCGAAAACCTTGGTGTAGACCTCCTTCGAGACAAGGGTGCCGATTGCTCGCTTCCCATCCGCCTTCTTGACATTGGTCGAGATACGCAGATCTTCCTTGAAAATGGTCGCCGTCCCGATATCAGAGCCGTTGAGCTTCTCATCCCTGAAGACGAGGTTCTTTATCCGATCAACAAACTCGAAGTTATTGTTGAGCAGCTTGGCACCGTATACAATACCTATCATCGTCCCCCTGAAGAAGATCGGCGCGGCAGCCATCAGAATCATTCCGACATCCTCAAAAGTCTTCTCCCGATGACGAGCGCGCGGCGTTGGAACGACCTCGATGAAGGCCTGTTCGGAGAGATCCCTCCCCTCTCGCTGAAGGTATTCCTGTGATATCAGTTCGGTGCCATAACAGGATCGCCTCCGTTCCATGACTGAGCGGATAAACAGCGCTTCGCTCACATCATCATTGTACAAACTGTAATTACGGGACCGCACAATAATCCGCCCCCGTCCATCGGCAATGTTCAGTATGTCGAGATCGAGCTCCTTCTTTACCTCGAGGAGCTTATTCACGATAAAGCGTCGGTTCTTCGCAGCAACTGCTTCCTTGAAATAGGTAAGCGAGGCGAGGTGCTGAATAAAGAGGTGAATTACATTTATCCGGTCATTGTAAATATGCTGCGCCATGTTCAATTGCGTTTCAACATCCACATAAGCCTGCCCGAGAATATTATCATTGATTATCTTCACACCTATCCCTGTTGAGCCTATTCCGGCAATAATGACAACGGAGAGGAGGCTTCCCATGAGCTTAACGCGTATTTTCGGTTTGAATTGTCCCTCCATAAATCATACCTTGCCGTTTTCCCCTCGTCGTTCAACCCTATGCTTCCCCCATTCTCGGCGCGCGTGTCTTCGTTGATCCCCGATACCCCGACTCTCTTCTCTCACAGGCTGAAAGCAGCAGTGAGGGCGAAGAGAAGCACAACGGCAAAGAGCACCACAATCCCGATGGGAATCAGACTCGCCGCTTCCGGCAGCACGGAAGGTTCCTCAGTATCGGTTCCCGTCTCTCCGCGTACGCTGGCATAATACTGCGTCGCCATCGTCAGGGGCCTCTTACTCACCGCTGCCAGTGTTTGTGGAATGCGCTTGACAAATAGTCGCTCGAAACCTGCAAAGAGCTCATCGAAGATTTTTGTCAGAAAGGCCACCACAACCTGCGATCCCTTCCGGTAGAACCAGTCCGCATCGAGATTAAGTGCCCGCTTCTCAGATGGATAGATGCCCGAAAGGAGGAGGAGTATAAAGGCAAAAGCGCAGAAGAAGAGCATCTCTGTCTGTGCCAGCACATGCGATACCGTATAGGGTGTGTACTCGACCGGATAGGGGAGGAGGCTGTACAGCGGCCAGGGATATGATCCGATGAAAACGCAGAGAAAAGCCGCAATGCCCATCGCGATGAGCATGTGCACGGGCGCCTCCTTTGTCCGTATTCCGGAGTCATGTGAGAAGAAGGCGAAGAAGGGAATCTTGATACCCGCGTGCTCGAAAACGCCGGCAGAGGCATAGAGGAGCACAAACCATATAATGGGCATATGCTCGATGGCGGCCGCGCTCATTATCATCGACTTGCTCACAAAACCGCTGAAGAGGGGAAGTGCCGAGATTGACGCCGCACCGATGATACAGAATATGCTCGTTAACGGCATTGACTTGTAGAGCCCCCCGAGATCCGTACACCTGGTCTTTCCGGTTCGATACATCACCGCCCCGATTGACATGAAGAGGAGCCCCTTGAAGAGAATATCGTTGACGGCATGGCAGACGGCGCCGTTGATAGCCATCTGGGTTCCGATACCGATGCCGCAGACCATGAAGCCCACCTGGTTGATGAGACTGTACGAGAGCACCCGCCGCAGATCGTTCTCAATAACCGCATAGAAAATGGGGAATGCCGTCATGGCAGCGCCAATCCATATCAACGCCTCCGTTCCGGGGAAAGCCCGTGCCAGGGCGTACACCGCCGATTTCGTCGTGAAGACGCTCAGGAATATAATCCCCGTAAGCGTCGATTCGGGATAGGCGTCGGTAAGCCATGCATGCAGCAACGGCCAGGCACAGTTAATCCCAAACCCGAGGAAAATCAGGTACGATCCCGCTCCGTTCAGGCCGATATATCCGAACTCGGTAGAGCCGGTCGTATAGGTCTGTATCAGGATGCCGGCGAGCAGGCAGAGACCCCCAACGATATGAACGAGAATATATCTGAATCCCGCGTTGAGCGCTCCTCCGGTACGACGGGCCCAGATGAGGAACACCGCGCTCACGCTCAGGAGCTCCCAGAAGATGAAGAGGGTGATGAGATCACCCGCGAAGATGACGCCCAGGGCAGCTCCGCCGTACACGACACCGGAAATATTCTCAATATCATCCTTCACATGCAGCGCGTATATAAAGGCGATAAAGGAGATTACATGAAAGATATACCCGAAGACCAAGCTGAGCCGGTCAATCTTGCCGAAGATCAGGGTATAATCCATAAACCGGTACACCCAGTGCGTCCCTTCCGGTATCTGTAACAGGTTTATCATTCCCAGAACCGGTAGAAACAGGAGATAGGCAGATTTTACCCTCCCCTTGAGTAAGGGGATAAGCAGTGCGCCAACGATAAATATTAATGCTGGTGGAACCGTGTTAATCATAATAGTCCTCATCCCGTTTCACAATTTTTCGGAGCAGGTACTTTGCCGCGAGCACGATTGAACAAAAGGCGACAAAACCAAAAACCGCGTAAAAGGCGGTCCATCCTTCCCACGGGAACTCAGCGTGCTTGGGATAGAATAAATCGAACACTATCAGCACACCGAGGCCACTATACACGAACCCCAGAAGCCGTTTTATATTCTTCTCACTATCAAAGAGATACTTCTTTCCTCTCTCGTTCATCTCCTTAATCCTCTCTCATACAGGTATCTTCCCGCGACCGCTTAAAGAGTCTGGTACAGTATATAGCCGAGATACAGCACCGCGATGCACAGCGAAATGATAAAGGCTGCCCGGTATCCCGGGACCGGGTCATGAGTGAGCTCTATTTTTTCATCTTCCATTGTCTATCCTCCCAGGAGTGCTTGCGCCGTCATCTTCGCCAGATCGAGAAAGACACCCGGATAGATGAACAGCAGGAAAGAAACCAGTGCCGTAAAAACCGGCGGTATTACCGTCAGCAGCGGGGCTTCCCGCACCTCCGAATACCTGTCCTGATCGGCGAAAAAGGCGTTATAGGAAATAGGCAAGAAGTAGGCGGCATTCAGCAGTGAGCTCGTCAGGAGAACAACCAGTATCGGTATCTGATCAACCTGAATGCAGCCCAGGGCGAGATACCACTTGCTCCAGAATCCTCCGAGGGGCGGGATGCCGATAATGCTCAGCGAACCGAAGAAGAATGCCGCCATGGTCACCGGCATCTTCCTGCCGATTCCCCGCATCTCGCTGATGTTCTTCAGGCCGGTATTGACCATGATGGCGCCGGCGCAGAAGAAGAGAGTAATCTTTCCGAAGGCGTGCATGACAATGTGCAGGATGCCGCCGGTAATGCCGATGATTCCCGCGAGCCCGCCTCCCAGAACAATATAGGAGAGCTGGCTGATAGTCGAATAGGCGAGCCGCGCCTTGAGATTGTCCTGCTTCAACGCGAAGAGCGAGCCGAGGAGAATCGTGGCCGACACGAAATAGAGCAGAAAAACATTGAGGGAGAGGTCGTGCATCATATAGGGACCGAATACGTGCAGACAGATCCGGAGTACCGAAAACACCCCCACCTTGACAACCGCGACCGCATGCAGGAGCGAGCTTACCGGTGTTGGGGCAACCATCGCCGAGGGGAGCCATGCGTGTATCGGCATTATCGCCGCCTTACCGATGCCGAGTATGTAAAGAATAAAGACAACCGTGAGCATGGTGTCTGAAGCCGCACCGGTCAGAATCCCCTGTTCCGTGAAGTTCAGCGTACCGGAGAAATAATAGGTCAGGATCACCGCAGGGAGAAAGAAGCCGATCGAAGTCCCCATGAGATAGGTCAGGTACTTCCTCCCGGCAAAGCGCGCTTCACTGTCCTGATGATGCGTCACGAGAGGATACGTCGACAGGGAGAGCATCTCATAAAAGAGGTACAGGGTGAGAATATTCCCCGCGAAGGCAACACCCACTGCCGAGGAGAGTGCAAGCGCGAAGAAGGCATAGTATCGGGTCTGTGAGTGCTCCTTCAGAGACCGCATATAGCCGACAGAATAAAGGGAGGTCGCAATCCACAGCGATGATGAAACGAGCGCGAAGAGAAGCCCCAGTGAATCAACCCTGAAGGCGAGACCAACACCCGGCAGGAGATCGACGAGATCACACCTCAGCCGCGAACCAGCGAGCACTGCGGGAAGCATTGAGGCGATGATGCCGAATTTTACAAAGGCAATAATAAAGGTACATAACTCCCTGATGTTCGGCTTTTTTCGAAAGGCAACGATCAGAAGCGTTCCGAAGAGTGAAACTGCAATTGCGAGTACCGGTTTAACTGATGCTGTTTCCATGTGATTGCCCTTCACCCATCCTTTAAAATTTTGGAATCACGTATGTGATGATATTGTTAATAATCACCTGATTGTAAATCCCGATAGCGAGAATCCCGAGCGCGACCACGACCGAGGGGAGGAGCATGCTCGCCGGAGCCTCGTGAATGAAACCCCCGTGTCCATGATCGTGATGAGAACCGTCGCTCTGAAAGACATAACCAAGCTCGAAAATCCTGAAAAAGAGTATAATATTGATCAAGCTCGAGAGGAGCAGGGCGACCACAAATCCCCATGCACCTGCCATGATGCCACCCTGCAGGAGATACCACTTGCTGAAGAAACCGCAGGTCGGCGGAACCCCGATAACCGAGAGCGCAACGACCACGAAGGTCACCATGGTAAGCGGCATTTTCCTGAACAGTGCATTGAAATCAGAAAGCAAATGACCCTTCATCTGATAGGTAACAATTCCGGCAACGATGAAGAGCCCCAGCGTCATCACCGCATCGTTGAGCAGGTGGAGAACGGCACCCTGCATTGCAATCGAATTGGCGACTCCGATGCCACCAACCATATAGCCGACCTCGGCGACGACGATGTAACAGAGCATGCGCTTGAAATCGGTCTGTGCCAGCGCCATGATGGCGCCACCGAATATGGCAATCGTCCCCAGCCAGAGAAGTATATCGGTTGCAGGAAGCACATCAACGGTAAAGGATGGATTGAATACCGTAAAGAAGATGCGTATCATCACATAGACCGATATCT
Source organism: uncultured Leptospirales bacterium (assembly GCA_964652955.1). GTDB lineage: Bacteria > Spirochaetota > UBA4802 > UBA4802 > JAKQUI01 > CAZZCF01. The sequence goes on along the minus strand of CAZZCF010000008.1, from coordinate 55,590 downwards.
TGGTCATCAACGGGGCAATCAGCGCGCTGCTCGTCGACGGTGCCCTCGTGTATGCATCGGGAAGCCAGACATGAAGCGGAAAAAGCGCCATCTTGATGGCGATGCCCGCCATGAAGAAGGCAAAGGCGGTAAGGACCACCTTCGAGTCGGAAATAAGCGGAATAATGGTCGCCAGGTCGGCCATATTCAGCGACCCGGTTACCATGTAGAGATATCCCACGCCAAGCAGGTAGAAGCAGGCGCCCACCGTCCCCATGATGATATACCTGAAACTCGCCAGGGGTGCGCCATCCTCGCCGATTGCTATAAGGGTATAACCCGCCAGCGATGCAATCTCCAGAAAGACGTAGAGATTGAACATATCACCGGTAACTACAATGCCCAGAAAGCCGGTTGTCTGGAGCAGAAATATCGTATAGAAGTAGACCATCTTCCCCGGCAGTTCCGCCTCAATGCTCCTCCGGGAATAAATGGCAACGAGCAGTGCCGCTCCCGAAACAATAACCAGCATCATGGCGTTGAGGTGATCGACAACGTACTCAATCCCCCAGGGCGGGAGCCAGCTCCCGAGATAATAGTGAATGACTCCCCCTGTCATCACCTCCTCGAGTGTAATAAGGGAGCAGATTGTCGAAAGGGAGAGGGCGAGAATAACCCAGGGATAACAGAGGCTTTTCCGTATCCAGCCGAGCAACGGTGTGATAAACGCAAACATTATGGGGAAAACAACAATAAGAACGGGTGCATGTTCTTTCATAGTGTCCTCTTTAGGATTTCACCTTCTTGAGAATCTCATCCTCTTCCAGCGTACCGTATCGCCGGTAGATGAGAATCAGAATCGCAATCGCGACACCAAGAGTAGCAACCATAACCACGATGGCCGTCAGCATGAGCACATGCGGCAGAGGATTGATATATTGTGAAACCTCCACCGCCGCAGCGACATGATCAGCCGTTTCGCGGATAATCGGCAGGGTGGCGCCCTTCTTGAAGGCAATGGAAATGTAAAAGAGAATTATCGATGTCTGAAAGATGTTCATCCCGATAACCTTTTTGACCATATTCCGCTTGCCTATCATGGCATAGAAACCGATCATCATCAGAATGATGTAAATCCAGTAATTATACTTGCCTGCAATCAACTCTATCATTGGCGCTACTCCTTCCTCATCGTTCTCAGGAGCAGAATACAGGCAATCCCTGCCGTGAAGATTACCGTTGTCTCACCCATCGTATCATATCCACGATAATCGGCGAGAAGAGAGGTAACCGCATTGGGAGTTGCCGTGTCCTGTATTATGTTCTGCAGGTACTCAGGCGAAACGTGGAGGCTCGCAGGAGAGTTGGGATCGCCGAAATCCGGCATATCGAGCGTCCCGTAGATGAGGAGAGCACCGGTTAAAAAAACTATCAACAGGTTCAGCGCTTTCAATCTTTTGACCTCCTCGTCGTTTTTATGATAGCTGCGATGAAGAGAATGGTCCCGATACCGGCACTGACGGATGCCTCGGTGAAGGCAACATCAACGGCACCCATCTCAGACCATATCAGACACATGAAAAAGCTGTAGGCGCCGAGGATCATAACTGCACTGAGGAGATCCCTGACCGTGATGGCCGTGACTGCGCATATCATGACAAAAATGAGAATAATAAAATTAAATGGTAAGGTCATTGCTCTTCCTCTTTCTTCGTCCATGGCTCCAGACCGCGTCTCATCCCGGCCTTTGAAATGGCGTGGGTTGCAGTCGGCTGAGCCAGAAACATGAATACGGCTATCAACAGTATCTTCAGGGCATTCAGCGTGATACCCTCATGAATGCTGATGCCGATGAGCGCAAGCAGTACCGCCAGCGTATCCCCCTTTCCGGTCGCATGTAATCTGGTATAGAAATCGGGAAAGCGGAGAAGGCCGGCGGTCGCGGTAAAAAAGAAGAAAAACCCGCCAATCATAAACAGTATCGATAGTACTGACGAAACGCTCATTTCCGTTCTCCCTCCATTTCCAGATATTTCGCCACCGCCAGGGTCCCAATAAAGTTCAGGAGCGCGTATACCATACTGATATCAACGAACATATCAATCCGATCATATAGATACCCGATAATGAGCAGGATAACCAGCGTCTTGGTTCCAATCGCCGAAATAGCTGCTACCCTGTTAAAGATACCGGGCCCGAATACAACCCGATAGAGTACAAAGAAAACCAGAATACACAATCCGACGCCAATACCCAAAAAAAACGTTGTCATGACCATACCTCGTCATAATCCTTTTTTACTCATCAACGGGGAGTTCTCCGCTGGTTGAAATATCAAAGAAAATGGAGAACATCACCGCCATAACGGCAAAGCCAACCCCGAGCTCGACACCCAGAATTCCGAGTGATCGTGCATGTGCGGGAACGACCTGCAAAAGGGTTGACAGCTTCCCGTAATCGAGAAAGTTCCCGAAAAAGACCAGACAGAGCGTTCCAATCCCCGAGTAGATGAGCAATCCGATGCTGCTAAATATCACAGCTCCCCGCTCTGAAAATCGCACTTTCGTTTCTCCGTATCCATGGGTTATGAGCAGAAGCACCATACTTGCTCCGAGGATAACGCCCCCCTGAAATCCGCCGCCGGGGCTGTAATGCCCGTGCATGATGACGTACAGCGCGTAGAGCTGAATGAAGGGGACCAGAATTCTTGCTAATGTCCGTATGATGATGTCATCGCTTACGTGTATCATTATGATATCTCCCTCGTGTGCAATGAGATTGAGCCGCTCCGAGCATTGCGCTCATCAGAGCGTCCTTCTCAACTCACCGAAAATCGGTGCTACATCCAGAACATCCTGAATGTAGATGTGGTCAGCCTCCATGTACATATGGGCGACCCGGTCTTCCATCTCGCCGGTGCTCAGATCGTCGGCCACCTTTTTGCTGAGTGCATGGACAAAAAATTCCCGTTCTCTGATATCCATGGTAATCGTTCCCGGCGTGAGGGTTATGGAATTCGCGAGCGTCACCCAGGACATATCGCTCTCAAGCTTTGTCTTGAAGCAAACAACCTGCGGATAGATGGGCATCCGTGGTGAAAGGACCAGCGAAGCGACATGGAAATTGGCAAGGAGAATCTGATAGAGAAGCCATGGAATGTAGGTGACAAACCGCCACAGCATAAGCCGTATATCACCCACCCGGACATTGGCAAAGAGGAGATCGTGTGACATGAAAGTAACAACTCCGGAGCAGATAACGCCAAGGCTCAAGTGAAAGAGATCAAATTTTGCCGAGAGAACAAGCCAGAAGACGAAGAGGATACCAAAGGTCGCAATCATGTTCTGCACTCTCGCCCGCGCTTCCCGTGCTCCCGTGAAGATTGTCTCAAATTTCTTCTTCTCAACCGCTCTCGTTTCCGAGGTGAGCCGCACGGCGCTGTTCAGCAATTCTATCGCCTGTGTCTTGGCATTCTCCATGAGTCGAAAGGAATTATCCATGGCCTCAACCAACAGTGTTACTTCCATAGGTCATTCCTCCAAAAATAAATATCCATTCCTGTCCTCCCTCATGTCAGATACGGGACTCCGTTAGGGGACCACCAGTACCGGCAGAGCGGCATCCGTTGCAACACGACTGGTCGCGCTCCCTCTGATCGCCTTCCGCAGGCTCTTCTTTTCAGACTCCCCGCCCATAACGATAAGCGACGCGTGGTAATCTCCAGCCGCTGTCAGAATCTCCTCCGGCACCGTACCGGCATAGATGTGCGATTCCGCATCAATCCTGTTGTCGAGCAAGCGCTTTCGCGTCTCTGAAATCCGACCCCGCAACTGCCGCATATCCCGCACCGAGAGCTTGCCGCTGATAACCGTTACCAGCTCAAGCTCACCCAGCAGCTCCTTAAATTCAAGGAGCTGCCGCAGAGCCCTCTCAGAAACAGAGGACCAGTCAGTGGGAAAGATAACATTCGAAAAGAATCCCTTCCCCTCACCATCCTGCACACTCCCCGAATGATGCATAAAGAGGATCGGAATATCCGCCGTCCGGATAAGCTTCCGGTACAGTGACCCGCAGGAGATGTTGACATTTCTGTCCAGATCGACAGCGATGAGAGAAGCCTTTTCGCCGCTGGCCACTTCGACAATGCGAGAAGCGTTCAGACGATTCGCCGCAAGTACTTTCACGGTGATGCCATCCGCTGATAATCCGGATACCTCAGGAGATCCCGCTTTTAGTAAAACGATAATCTCCTGCAACCCCCTGGTTCCCAGGGGCAGCAAGCCCCTGAGAGCCAGGGGAAGCTCTTTGACACGATCAGTCACATATAGAATTCGTTCAACGCTCATAGAGCCACGTCCTGTCACATTATTTGCGTTCTGCTTACGCCTCCCTGTCCGGAGGAACTATCAACACGGGCAGATTATACTCCTCGGCGAGATGCCTGGGAACGCTCCCGAGCCATCGCTCCCGCATGGGGCCCTTGCCTGTGGTGCCGACGACAATCATGCTCGCATTTCGTTCCTGTACCGCCTTCTTTATCTGCTCGACAACCTCACCGATATAGAGATGCTGCTCAACGGCAATCCCCTGATCCCGCAGCACGGCGCAGTCATCTTCGAGCTTCTGACGGTTCTCCTTCCTGATCTTCTGCACCTCCATTGCGGATGTTCCTTCCACGCTCTTCTCGCTCGCTACATGAATTAACCGGACATCTTTTACGAGATCCTTCAGCAGGGAGATGAATTGGAGCGCGGCATTACTCGCCGGCGACCAATCCGTTGCGAAAAGGGGACGTTCAAAGAGCCTCTCATCTATCTTTCCCGATTCCGCATACTTTAATACCAGAACCGGCTTCGATGAGCGCCGCAATACTTCCATGATCTCTGAACCGGCAACGAGATCCTTCATCTCCCCCTTCTTGTGGCACCCGGTTATAATGAGATCAACATCCTCATCTTCAGAAACGGATACTATCTTCGCAACGAGATTGCCCACGACAATATGAGCACCAACTTCCATCCCCTGCTCGAAGAGACTCTCCGCCCAGTCGATGAAGCGGACATTCGCCACCTCCTTGAGCTTGACCGCTTCGCTCTTGAGATAGCCAACACCCCGGTGCATGGCAACCTTATCCCTGTCGATGACATGGAGAAACACGACGTGTTTCAGTCCCGCTTTCCTCAGCTCCAGGAGTGGCTGAACAGCGTCGTACCAGAGTTCCTCAAATTCTGTCACAAAAAGCAGCTTTTCAATTTTCATGATATATCATCCTTCATTAATGGTAATTTGCTGCGAAGCCGGCATATGCTCGGACTCCTGAGCCGAATCCCTTATGCAAGAAATTTCTTTACCTGCTCCGCCAGCTCGTCCGGATCAACCGGCTTCTCAATATACGCATTTGGCTCAGGAACATTATTCTCGCCGAACTCGGTCAATGCCTCCTGCGACCGAAGGAATGTCCTCTTCGCAATCCCCGAGAGAACGACGACGGGAACGTCCTTCAGTGAATCATCTGTTTTCAGCTCCCTGTACAACTTGATGCCGCTCTGCTTGGGCATCAGGATGTCCAGAATCACCAGATCGGGTTTTTCTTCCTTGATCTTGCGTGATGCCTCTTCTCCATCCTTTGCAATGATAGGGGTAAAATTATTCTCCTCCAATACCGTCACCACGAAGGTGATGATATCGGGATCATCATCAACCACAAGCACCCTTTTCCTCATTGTATAGCCTCCTTACTGTTATAGTATGCTGCCTGCCAATCTTATCAGGCATTAGCAACCTTTCCCTTTGCACGGTTATACGGTTTATAACTCAACCGTACGGTAAAGGAAGAGCCCTCACCTTCCCTGGTCGCAACTGAGATACTGCCACCGTGCTCATCTATTATTTTCTTGGTAACGAGCAACCCGAGTCCTGTTCCCTTGCCTTTCTTCGTGCTGAAAAAAGATGAGAAGAGTTGCGATTTCACTTCATCGCTCATGCCGCAGCCGTTATCCGTTACCTCAAATCTGATTACTTCATTGTTCTCCACGGCGGTGGCAAGTCGCACTATCCACTTTTTATCCGCGTTCTTGTCAAAGACGCAGGCATCGATCGCATTCGTTACCAGGTTCAGGAGAGCACGGTAAATGGTATCCGGATCCATGAGGACCTCGCCAACGGAAGGATCAAAATCCCTTATCAGCTCAATCCGATGCGTTGCTGCGCGATCTGCCATGAGATCAAAAATCTCACCTGCTATCTCATTGGGGAGGCAGGGCCTATAGTCAGGCTCACGATCCTTGGAATAGGTGAGCAGATCCATGACCAGTTCCGAAATCTTTTCAATGTTCTTCTCAATCATCTCCCATCCGCTCTTCAGCTTGTCGGTGTTATTTTTTAAGAAACCTATGTTAACCACATAGGAACCGCCTTTGAGGCCGGTCAGGATATTTTTGATATAGTGTGCCAGACCCGCAACGGTCTGTCCAATTGCCGCCAGTCGCTCAGATCGAACCAGTTCTCGCTCCAGACGCTTTATCTCCCTGAGATCCTGAAAAAAGGCAACGCTTCCCATTACCTGCCCCTTTTCATAGAGAATAGTACCGGAGAATCGTGTCGGTACCCGCTCACCGTTCCTGTCAACAACGGTAATCTCCCTCCAGGGGAACCTCGTTTCCACAATCTTGTTACGGTGCTTCAAACCAGCAGTGAACTCATCTGCCAGTTCCCTGAGGTAGAGATCGGAAATCTTCATCTTCCTCACAACCTCAAGCCGCGAGTATCCGAATATCTGTTCAGCGGCGGGATTGAAAATAATGATGGAACCCTCCTCATCGGTGGCAACAATACCGTCGTTGGAACTGGTGATGAGCCTCGTCTGAAAATCTGATTTCCGCCGAACCTCGGCCGTCGCTATCTGCACCATGTTTTCGAGATCATCAGTATACTCCTTGAGCTTCAATCGAATGGCAATCTTCTCCTTCGCCCGCTCAAGGGCGACAGAAAGAGCTTCATCGCGTATCGGCTTGTTGATGAAATCAGACGCACCGTACTCAAGTGCTTCAATCGCCGAATCCATGTCGCCGTGCCCGGTAATGATGATAACCTCCGTATGAGGATTGAGATTCTTGATCCGCTTCAAGACCTCAAGCCCGTCGATGCCCGGCATCTTCATATCGGTTATCACAATGTCCGGTGTTTCCTCCATGAACTTCTCAAGGCACTCCTTCCCGCTGTACGCCGTGAATACATCATAGCCATCATTCCGCAGAGAAATTGAGAGAACATTCACAATTGACTTTTCATCATCTACGAGCAAAATTTTCTTCATGTTCTGTTCCTGCGTTTTTCGGCTCTCGAGGGGAATCGCAATTCAAAGGTGGTTCCCTTATGTACCTCGCTTTTCACCGTAATGGTGCCACCGTAATCGTTCACGATTCCATAGCTGATGCTAATTCCCAATCCCGTCCCTTTGCCAACCTCTTTGGTGGTAAAAAACGGTTCGAATATCTTATCCTGAATCTCTGCTGACATGCCAATCCCCGTATCGGCAACCGTCACAACGACATCTCCGTCATAAAACGAACGAATGGTTAAGAGTCGCTGCCATGTGTTTCCCTCCTCCATGAGCCCCTTCTCGTCCATTGCATCCATGGCATTGGTGACCAGATTCATAAAAACCTGCTCCATCCGGTTGTGATCTGCCTTGATGAGGGGAATGGAGTCATCCAGATCCAGTACAACTTCAATCTGATGCACCCGGAGCTGCTGCCCCAGAACCTTAAAAACATCGCGGATGGGTTTGTTGATATTCAATCTGGTGGAAACGACATCAGACTGCCGTGAAAAATCCCTCATGTGCCTGATTATATCGGCCGCCCGCTGCACATTGTTGCTTATTTCAGCAGCGACCGTGCGCAATTCTTCGTAGTCAATGGGTTCATTCCGACTTGTCTTCTTCAGAAAGAAATCAGCGCCAACCTGAATCACATTGAGCGGTTGATTTATCTCGTGAGCCATCCCCGCCGCCATCGTCCCCAGTGTGGTCATTTTACTCGCCTGGATTAGCTGCGTCTCCCGTTCAATGCTCTCGCTCATATCGGTCGTTGTCGCAATGAGCGCGGCTCCTTCGTTGTACATCACATGACAGACATTGATGTTCACAAAGAAGACTTTTCTCCCCTTTCGGTAATGCCTCTTTTTCGAGAAGAGGACAGACTCTCCCTCATCGAGCTGACGCAGTTTACGGATAATCTCCTCATCCCGCTCTTCACCGAGCGTGAGAAACGATTTCCCGAGGAGCTCATCCTTCGAAAAACCGTAACAATCCTCTGCCCGCCGGTTCATATCGAGTATCTCGAAAGAATCCCTATCGATGATGAATATGGGATTGGGATCGTTGTCAAAGAGCGATCGGTACTTCTCCTCGGATTTTTTGTACTGCTCGTAAAAAATTGAATTTTCGATTGCAACCCCGACACGGTTTCCGATTAGCTCCAGAATATTCCTCTCCTCATGCGTATACGTCCTCGAAACATTGCTTCCGATGCGGATTACGCCGAAGACTTTGCCCTCCTTTGCGCTGATAGGTATATATGCCAGCGATTTAAATTTTTCCCGCGCCAGTAAACTTATCTCAGTATCATCACTCGCCTCGATATCCTCGTAAATGGTGAGCGCTCCCGTTTCAACAACATGCTCGATGATACTGCTGCCAGCAACTGTACAGTTGAGGTTGCAGAGCGCATCCGAAATGCCATGCGAATATCGCAGCACAAAATGGCCATTCTCCAGGAGGAAAATGCATACGCCATCCACCGGAAGGCTCTTGAATATCTCCCGGGTCACCGCATTCAACTTAACCTCCAGATCCAGTGATGAGCTCAATGCGGTCGTGATGCTGCACAGTGCCGAGAGTTCCCGGTTATGCCGCTCCTTCTCCTCTTCACGCTTTTTATCGTCGGTTTTATCCCAGAGGGTTTCAATGGCACCCATAATTGTGCCCTCGGGTCCCCGTATCGGCGCAGCAGTGATAAAGAGCCACTTCCCGTCATCACCGATGCTGGGGAAAAACGCTTCAGCTTCATAGGCACCTTCAATGAGCGCCGAGGTGCGCCAGTCGTCACCATAATATTTTCGGATACCGTTTTCCTGCATCTCATCGATGATAATATCAGCCATAACCGGACGCATCTTCTGCCAGAAAGGGACCCACTGCTTCCGGGTTCCGACCATTTCCCTGGCGGGAAACCCGGTAAGCGTCTCACATGCTCTGTTCCAGTGAGTTATGATATGATCGCGGTCGATAACAAACGTAGGAATGGTATTCCCTTCAACAATCTGCGCGAGAATCCGCTCCCGCTCAACGAGCTCCTTCTCCACCTCCTGGAGGTGCTCTGTTCGTTCCTGTACAATTTCGGCGATCTCCTTCGCGAAATGATCAAATTGCTTTTCGATCTCCTCAACAGTGTTCATCTTCGTCAGCTCATCTCTGATTTCGATCGATTTCTCCTCTATCTGCAGATAATCCCAGACTGTCATTGCCTCAAAGTGGTCAATCAACCGCAACCGATCCGGCTTGTTTGCCCGCAATTCAGCCAGCACCCTGTTGTCTCCGGTCAATTCAATAATCAAGTCCAGTTCCCGGATCACAAAGAGATCCTGGTATAAGCTGGTAACGAAAATTCCCTTTTCTCCGGCAAAGAGCAAGCCCTCAGCCTGTTCATCAATATCGGCGACACCGAGTACCCGCACATGGTAATTGGGGAAATGAACGCCCAACAGTATCTCGAGGATAGCCCTACAGACGCGCCCTCCCCCCACGATGGCAATGCTGGAATTATGAAGTGTCTTCTTCATCTTTTCCTCATCATCATGGCATCTCTCCCGGAGGAACAGTGTTCCTTTCTTCTCCGGTACAATGCGCACGAGATCGGTGTATCCTATTTCCTCTGTTACATTCATCGATGTCATCATCGGTCCGTGCAAAATATACTGTCAAACGATAACCACGCCATGTCAATGCACGAGAGCAACAATTAAGCACTAACAATATACGTGATGAGTAATAACAAAAAACGTGATAGCCATCGAATACCATAATTACTTTCAACATCAGTACCAATTTGAATCGAGAACCGGTGCTCATTTCTCATTTCTCAGTATTGATAGATCAGTCAGGAAAACGAGCAGTGCCGATGAATCTTCCCAGACTATTCTGTTTGTCCTGACCGATACCCACTTTTCCGCTTTCTCCCTGGTGATAATCCTGAACTCAAGTTTGCACGTATCCAACTCCTCCGCAGAAATACGCTGGCACAGCGTTTGAACCTGTTGCCTATCCTCGGGATGAACAAATTTTATCGCCGGACGCATCGAGAGCTCCTTCCAGGTAAAACCGGTAATCTCCATAATGGCAGGATTCAGGAATGAGACGAATCCATTTTGCAAAACGAGAATACCATCAGAGAACCGCTCGATGATTGTCCGGTATTTATCCTCAGTATCCATGTGTTGTCCATCCAACCTCCCGTATGGCGTATCCCCACAAGTGAACATCCGCTCCTCCGAAGCATTTTTTCATAACCGGAAATGCCAGCACCGAATCGATGATCATGGGCACCGTGTAAAAACCGAACTGCCTCTCTCCACCTCTACGGGTAAATCCCTTTGGGCTTCGTATTTACTTCCGGCATGATTACTCTTGTCGAATGCACTTTCCGCGTAGAATAATCGGCCGGGTATAGCGATAAGGTAATTCATTCAGGGGAAGATGTAAATTCACGGGAGGGTGAAAATAGATATACCGATTTTTGTGATGGGTGATAACAAATTGCGTGATGGTGATAGGTCATCTGTGCTGCACAAAAACCCACTGCACAGCATACTTTACCAGCTCATTTAAATCCCTGAAATGCATCTTCTCTTTAATATGCCTGCGATGCGTTTCGACCGTGTTCAGGCTGAGACTGAGCCGCGATGCGATCTCACGAATGCTCATTCCATTTCCGATCATCATAAATATCTCAAGCTCGCGATCGGAAAGGACGTTTTCCGGGCTGTGCTCCCCTTCAACCGGCGCATGCAACAATTTCTGAACAATGCTCTTTGACATGGAGCTGCTCAGATAGAGTTCACCGGTGAGGACCATTCGGATGGCGGCAATAATGTTATCATCAGCTTCCTTTTTCATTACATACCCGCTCGCCCCTGCTCGAATGGCACGCTCGGCATACAATGACTCATTGTACATCGAGAGGACCAGCGCTATCACGCCGGGAAACCGATCTTTTACTGCCTTTACCAGCTCAATACCGTTGATGCTCCCCTCAAGCGAGATATCAACAATGGCGACGTCAGGATTATTATCAACGATCGCCTTAATAGCTTCATTCGCGTTCGCGGCTTCCGCACATACTCGCAGATCATCCTCTTTCTCTATGATCATCTTGAGACCGCGCCTCACGATGGGATGATCGTCAACGATGAGTATCTTTATCTCTTTCCCTCTCTTCTTGACCATTCTCAAAGGCCTCTCATATACTGTGATTCCCCTTTGAGGGAAGTGTAACCTCAGATGAACGCAGATTGTTATTTTGTGACGTGTAACCGGTAACATGTAACCAGTCATCTGTCACCCGTTACTCGTTACTCGTTACTCGTTACTTATCTCCCGTCACCATTGACTACACCTTCAACCTGAGGTCAACAACATACCGTTCGGCGCTCTCCAGAAAATCAATATCAGCGCCGATTAAATTGGCCCGGTATCTCATTATCTCGATTCCGATACCCTTCCCCTTCTTCGGCATCTCCTCGTGATACCCGATATCGTTTTCAATTCTCATGCGCACCCGGGAATCATCCCGGCTCAGGAGAACCGCGATGTGGCTGGCATTCCCGTGCTTGAGGGCATTATTGATGGATTCCTGCGCTATGTAGTACAGATGAATTGATGCATCACGATTGTCGAAATCGATTTTCCCCCGGGCGTGCACCGTACAGGAGATATTGAAGATCTGCTCAACCTCCTGGCACATCTCCTCGAGTCCGACGATGAGCCCATTCTCATCAAGGGCAACGGGACACATATTTCGTGCCAGCCGCCGTATTCGATCAATGGCATTTCCGATATGAGATGATATCTCAACAACTTCGTCAACCTCGGGATAACTCCGCTCAATCATCTTCTGCTTCAGACTGGTCACCATATATTTGATTCCGGTGAGATACTGACCGAGATCATCGTGGAGATCCTGGCCGAGTACCTGACGCTCATTCTCGCTGATAGTAATAATCTCCTTCTGCAGCTTTATAATGGGTGTGATATCCCTTGCGAAGAGCGCAATTCTCTTTACCGTGCCTTCATCGAAGACGGGATAGAGATTGATGTCGAAGAAGACATTATCCCGTTCATCCTGAAAGCGAATACCCTTTCTGGATGAGATAACCTCCAGTATTCTCTTCTTCCGGGATTGCGCCACCTCGGGAGGGAAGAAGTCATACAGTGATTTCCCGAGAATCTCATCCTGCCGCATACCGAACCTGGTCGCTCCTATCTCGTTAATTGTCAGTATTACGCCGTTCGTGTCTATCATGATTATCGATTCGGTTGTCACATTGAGAATCGCATAGTAGATCTTCTCGGCATTGCAGCGCTCGGTGACCTCCTGTTTCAACTGGAGATTTGTTCTGCTTATCTCGGCAAGGTGGCGGGCGATCTCCTCTCTCCATCTCGCTTCCCGCTCACTCAGAACAGCCACCACGTAGGAGACGACGATAAAAAACAGCGCCCGTAAAGAGTCATTGAGCGGTTGACTGTTATCCCGCAAAAAATAATTGCTCAGTATAAGCAACCCTCCGAAAACAACAGCAACCACAATACCCTTCCGCTGCCACCAGAGCGAGCTCAAAATGATAGGAATGTAAAAAAACTGTGTGAACACCTTCCCGACGTTGAGAAAGATGTGAAAGTAGAAGATTGCGCCAATCGATATGGAGATCAGAATGCCAATGATGACTGTCTTATACCGGTCGTTGAATTGCACTTTCAGACGCTCCATGGAAACAGATCCCTCTTACCGATACCCTCACTCCAGACATAGTCTATACCCCCTGATGCTAAAATCAAGGAAAAGATCGGAAACAATCCGGCTTGACTTTTTCTGACGCTCCCATATGGTTGATCTCCATCGGCAGAAAGGCTCCCCGGACTAATTCACGGAAGCATCGTTAAAGCGACTGGCGGGGGTACACATGAGAAAAACAGAAAACCTACAGGTAATCTATAAGGTCTTTCTCATTTGCATTATCTTTCTCTTCATAATCACCTTCATCTCACTTCAGAGCATCTACTACCTCAACAAGGCATCCGATTCATTTGAATCCTTCTACCGGTACCAGTTCAGCTCAGTGAAGTACCTGTACCGTATCGTCAAGGACCTCCTCCAGATCAGAATAAACATGCTCGGGGAGATGAGGGCAGCCGAGTCGAGCGACATGAATGAACTGCTCTGGAGACAGACTTCATCAGACAATCTCAGCCACGAGTACCGCGATCTCTGGTTGAACTTCGAAAACCGAAACCGGACCGGGGAGGGACAGCTGCTTGCGAAACAGTGGCAGGAGAAATCGGCAGATCTCGAGGCGATACTGAAACAGTACCATGAGGCGATAAATTTCCGTCAATTCGCCCGGAGCAACATGCTTCTGAAGAAGTGGCTGGTGAAGTACCGGGAGCTTCGGGATCAAACATATCGGCTCATTGATCTCCAGGAAAAGATCGGGGTTGATATTAAAAACCAGACTGCCGATGACGCGAGAAGGATGATGCAGTGGTCCTCTATCCTCCTCGCCATCTCAATTGCGGTGGGATTTATTCTCACGCTGCTTCTCGCAAGATTCTTTATGAAATCGACCGGCATTAAGATTCAGTTCTGAAGAAGTCGCTCTATCGATGCACTTTTCCTCATCACCTGCTCTACGACAGAAAAATACCATTTACGGTGCTTCGTATCCCCCCTTACAGGATTACAGGATAAGAGGTATCACATACTCTTAACATTCCATACTGTTAATCCCGTCCAATTATCTTTTTTATCGGAGAGGGGAAACATTGAAACCATGAGATCAATCAACAGTCGGGCGGGGGAGCAATCCCGCGCGCTCGACGATCTCGGCAACCCGGTGTTCCCACTCGATTGCCATGAGGTGTATGCCGTGAACGCCCTCGATCTCGCGCAACTCCTGTATCTGCTCGCAGCAGAGCTTTATCCCCTCTTCAGCACCCTGTCCCTTCGGCGCATTGACCATCCGATCGACAATCTCATCGGGTATAATTATCCCGGCCACATTCTTTGCCATATATCGCGTCATACCTCCGGACTTAAGGGGAGTCACCCCGGCAAGGATGTAGCACTTCTCATGCAGGCCCAGGTCCCTGACCTGCTTCATAAACTCCTTGAACATCTTCATATCGTAAATGCACTGCGTCTGTATAAAATCAACGCCAGCTTCAACCTTCTTCTTGAGCCGCAGCGGTCGAAAATCAAAGGGCTCTGCAAAGGGATTCGCCGCAGCGCCGATAAATATCTTCAGGTCGCCTTCCATCTCTTCTTCAACATCGAGAATTTTTTTCTCATCGCGCATCCGCTTTACCACTCCGATGAGCTGAATGGAGTCAATATCGTAGACATTCTTCGAATAGGGCTGATTACCGAAGGTCTGATGGTCTCCGCTTAAACAGAGCATATTGCGTATTCCCAGTGCCGTTGCGCCGAGTATGTCGCTCTGCATCGCGATGCGATTCCGATCACGGCAGACCATCTGCATAACCGGTTCCATTCCCAGTTGAACAACAAGCGCACTCGCTCCGATACTGGACATCCTGACCACCGCTGTCTGATTATCGGTAATATTGACGGCGTCAACATTTCCTTTGAGCATCTCCGCTTTCTTACTGATAACCTCAATATCATTCCCCTTGGGCGGGCCGAGCTCGCCAGTAATTACAAACTCACCTGCATTGAGTAACTTCTCAAGTCTGCTTTCTGCTTTCATATTGATATGCCCTTCTTCTCTGAAAGTTTAACACTGCATCCTACACACCTTCTCCGCTGCGGCAGATGTCGTTCGATGACAGGAAAAGGTCTGCATCAGCATCAAGCTCCATCATTCTAGGTCGTGTATCGGTCCTTGTACGCTTCAAGGACAAGAGTTCCCTGAACCTGATTCTTCCAGTTCATCGGAACCCGTATCTTCGTAATATTATCCAGCCTTCCCTGAGCCTTTAACCGCTCGCAGATTTCATACCAGGCACAGGGAACGTTTTTATCAACCTCGCACTTTCCGCCGGCCTGCGTACCGCCGCAGGGCCCGTTGAAAAGGCCTTTCGCGCACCGCGTCACCGGACAGATGCCGCCGGTATAGGCGAGCTGACAATCACCACAGGATCGGCACTTCTCCTCATACCACCCCACATCCCTGTTGACACCGATGAAGGTGGTATTGAGAGCGGGGTATACCGGCTTATCGGGGTACCGTTCGGCGACAAATTGAACGCCCGCACCACATGCCATAGAGATTATCGCATCGTACTGATCCTTCATCTCATCCAGTTCGGCAATGAACTCCATCTCACACTGCCGTTCAACGGTGTACCCATCGATCTGTATCGATTTGGAATCTTCCTTGAATGATTTTATAAGCTTCGCATTTAAGATGTCGACCTCTTTCTGGCCGCCAACGAGACAGACAGCTGTGCATCCCGCACAACCGACGTTCAGCACCCGCTTATAATCCTTGATCATATCCTTGATCTCTTCAATCGGTTTGCAATCAGCTATTACCATGTACGCCTCCCATACTGTATCAACATTACTTCCAGGGGTGGCATTCGCCGCAGAGCCGCGGTCCTGTTTTCTTGCCGTCCCTCTTCATCCTGCCGTGACACCCCATGCACTGCAGATGATATGCCTCCATGAGAGAATATCGAACCTCTCGTCTTCCCTGCTTCCAGTGACAGTCGCGACACTTGATGCCAGGTTTCCCCTCTTCCAGCTTGCTCTCATCGAGCATATTTTTTCCGTTCGCCGCATACCAGTGATGACAGTCGGTACAGGCGATGCTCTCCATGTGCAATAAATGGGGGAAGGCTACCGCCGGACGATTCTTCGTCCCATAAACCTCAACGTTATTGATAACGATACTATCAGGCTGCGCCACGAGCAGCGATACGATACCGAAAACAGCAATGATACATACTCCCATACCGAAACGTTTCATCCTTGATACCCCTTCATGCCCCAATCTCTTTCCCATACCCCATCGCATCCTCATCATACCGTTCGTAGACCCCCTGCGTACGACAGATGGTTCGGGCCCATGAAATCATACTCGAAATATCGATACCCAGCGGGCAATAACAGCGGCGGCACATCACACAGCGCCCATAGATGAGCTCACTCATCTCCTCGAGAGTCTTTCGATCCACCTTTCCCCGTTTTTTGAAGAGCTTGCCCAATGAGTTAATCGCCTTATACGAAGGCATGTACTTGGGATCCTGATGATTTCGATATAGAAAACAGCTATCGGCACAAAACCCGCAGGAAGCACAGATGGAGAGAAACAATTTCATCCTCTTCTTCTGCTTGAGCATTTTCCTGATGGTTTCGGTATCAACCGGCCGCTCATCAGCGTCATGTACTGCTTCCATCTCTTTTGCTCCCTTCACTAGTATTGCCATGTTCTGTTTCCACCCCGGAAACTGTATTCACTTCCAATAAAAAACCGCACGAAAAAGTAAAATATCATATGACTGAGTTTTGTCACCCCGATTGCCACAAGCATTATCTCGCCCGCAAGTATATGAGCGATAATAATGGTCTCATAATCCATCATCTGGTGATAGGCCATATAACCGGTGATAAATGGCGCCAGGGTGATAAGGAGAAGAAGATAATCGTACAGCGAGGATATCGCCCTGACACGAGGCACGAATAAACGGCGGATAAGAAATATCGACGCACCGAGAAGAACAATAACGGTTAAAATATCGGTTGTTCGCTCCGCAAAACTGGGGAGGCTGCAATGCCATGATTCAAAGAGGAGAACATTATGCGCCACGAGAAAAAGCGGAGTGATGATAAGGCAGATGTGAAAAACAGTGGTCAGGAGTGCGAGGAGCGGCTGGGTGCCCAGAATGGTTCCCTTCCTCATCACCGACCAGTCTTTTATTTTCCTGACAAGGCGTTTCCAGATGAGTTTTGAAATGCGGGGAGGGGGCTCCTCATCATCACCGATTCGAACGATATCCTTACTGCGCGTCAGGGTTATGAGCCGGTAGAGCTGATAGCTCAGCCCCACGATAAAAATGATAAAAGAAATCCACATCAATGGTCCGCGGACAAATTCGTACATGCCCCTTTCCTCCTCAACTCAAGTTACCCACTCGCTTCGCTCTCGCGCTGTCAACAACCGCCTCGGAAAAGAATTCTCTCTTCCCTTTACTATACCTTTACGATACATCACGAATGCGTTCCAGTATCACTCTGACCGTCTCCGAGTAAGCCACAGGCGCAGGATCTCCTTTGAGATCAGCCTCAACAAGCGCTTCATCGTAGGGGAGAAATCCGATAACTTCCATCCCGGTGAGGCTCTGCCGTATCACCTCCTCATCATTCGGTCCCCGAATCTTATTCCCCACCACGACGATATTCTGCAATCCGATATCCCGTGCGAGAACCTGTATTCGCTCAGCAGTCTCTATGCTCCGCTTCCCCGGCTCAACAACCACGATGAACATGTCCATCGCAGAAGCGGTTCCCCTTCCGAGGTGCTCAATACCCGCTTCCATATCCATAACCACAACATCATCGCGAAAGAAAATCAGATGGGAAATGAGCGTTTTCAGAAGGGTATTTTCTGGACAGGCACATCCGCTGCCTCCCTTCTTGACACCACCCATGACCATCAGCCGGATGTTTCCCTTCTCGAGCCAGAGTTTTTCCGGGAGATCGTCAACCTTCGGATTCAATTTAAAATAGGTCCCATAGACGCCCGGCTTGGATCCCGTTCGCTCTGAAATCAGTGATTCCATCTCCGCAATGGGCACGATGTCCTTCGTGCCCGACAATCCCAGCGCCAGACCGAGATTGGCATCCGGATCGGCATCAATTGCAATAACCCGCTTCCCCTCTTCGGCAAGATGCTGCACGAGGAGCGCGGCCAGGGTTGTCTTTCCGACACCCCCTTTTCCGGTAATTGCCAGTTTCATCATTCTCTCTCAAACTTCTTCTTTATAATCATCACAGCAAGCATGGTACAGAGCATGGCGACATCATCCGAGGTAAGATACTGTTCAACCGACGAATCAAAAATAACATTCCCGGCAGGTGGAAAATCTTCATCCCCCTCCCAGATAACAAAGGTTACCGCAACGTAGGGAAATGCCCTGAAGGTGAGCGCATAGTCCCCGTGCTCAGCCCTGGTGCCCCCTATCATAACGCCGAATGTAATGAAATCCTCGAGATGCTCGCCGAAGGTGTTAATAAGGGGGGTAATGGCCCTCTTCTGAAAAACCGGATAATACGCCATTCCCCCTTTAAGCTGTTTGAAGGTTATCTGAACGCCCGTCTCCGTTACACCCGTCGCAGCAAGGAGATAGTGAAGAACGAGTACCTGAAGCCACAGCGGCACCGTATCATCCCTTCGTTGATAGCGAAAGGATATATCGGGAAAGAATATATCGATTTCATCATCTAAAAAAGGAACCGTGATGAAGGTGATGCCATCCTTCTCGCCGATCCGCGAACCGCTCTTCTCTGCTATCGCTTCGACAGTGCGTTCTGAAAGCTTTGCAACAGCCTCCGTATAAGCTGATTCGTAAGTACTTTTCTGCCCTCCCGGCTTAATCGATGAGGCTCCTTCAGAATTCGCCTGTGTATCAACCATTTTTCAACTTCAACTTTCGCTTCTCTCAAGCACAGAACTTTCCTACCGGGAGCCGGGATGCTGTCTCCCGGTTTTGCTGAATACTTAAATATCGAGCCAGGAATCTGAAAACAGCGACTCACCCGTCAAGACACGCACTGTTTTAACGAACTTGACCTCTTCATCACTGAGGGAGCCCATATCAATCTTCTCGCCGTCCATCACCCGGTGAACGAGATTGACAATGTCATCCCGTTCGCCGCTCACAAAGGACGTAAGCTCATCATCGAATGAATCGATAATGGCCGAATGGAGCCCATTCTTCATCAGCATGATGAGGTAGGTTATATTCAACCAGTGCCTGAGCTCATCGGGAACACCATTCGATACATTGGACAGGCCGCATGTGGACTTTGCTTCAGGCGCAATATCCTTGAGCATGCCCATAAACTCAATACAGGCCTTCACCTGATTGACCTCAACGGATACGGGTGTGACAATGGGATCAACCCAGAGCTTTTCGGTGGGAACACCGATCTCAGTCGCTTTGTGCATGAAGTCGACAATGTGCATCGCGCGCTCATTTGCATCGCGTGGCATTCCATCATCGCTCCACAGGAGGGCTATAACGTCCGCATTGTACTTTGCTGCCAGCTCTAGCCCGGGAATCAGCCGCGAGGTCTGAAGCGAAACTGAGTTAATCAGAGCACCACCCTTACTGGCCTTCAAGCCGGCTTCCATCGCGACAAGATTTGTTGTATCAAGAGCAAGGGGAATATCCGTTACTTCCTGAATGGTGTTCACAAGCCATTCCATCATCTCATCCCCTGCCTTTCTGGCAGGCCCTATGTTCACATCAATATAATCAACTCCCTTTTCAGCTTCACGCTTTGCCATCTCCTGAATAGGGCCGGCGTTTCGCTCCTTCATCGCCGGACCGAGAACCTTTGACATAACATTCAGATTTTCACCGATTCGAATAAATTTTCCCATTATTCTTACCTCTATTCTGTTCTAAGCTTTTTGCTCTTTCAGGAACGCCGGAATGTGCGCCGCCTCACGCGGGCCAATGGTAATAGTCCAATCGGGAAGCTCCTCTTCGAGCTCTCCGCTTATCGTTGCAGAATACCCGGGAATCACCAGTGTTTTATTCTTAACCTTATCTGCAATTCCGCACTTCTTCACAAAGGGAGCGATAGCATCGGCAACAAATTTACCGGCTGCCCAGGCGGTTAAGACCGAAAGCCCCTCGGTATCCATAACCAGCAGCCAGGTGGGAACCCTGCTCGCCTCTATCTCACCCATGACAATAAAATAGGTCAGTGAGAAATTGGTCGTGACAAGAACCGGAGAATTCTCATCCGGATTGTTAATCTCGTAGATACCCTCCTCGGTGGCCATTGGCCGCTGCGGATCGGTGAATATGTTCATCCGCTCAACCAGCAGCGGGAAGAGGCTGTGGCCTGCAAGATCAGAAAGCACCACAATACCGCTGTACTTCGCAATGAAGGTCGATGCGATGAGGGTTTCCTCCAGGAAATTGTCCGTCATCTCGCAGGGGAAGGTTATGGTCGGGAATCCGAGCGGTCTGAAGGTATTCTTGATTGCAGCTCGCCTGATTATGACCTGTTCCTCAAATGCCTTTTTAAGCTTCCGTGAACCGGTATCGATAACGATCTCCTTGATCCCCATCTCCGTGAGCTTCTCGGTGAGCGCAATAACATCTTCCAGGCCGTCACCCTTTACCGCAACGGGACACTTCTGCTCTTTGGCGATATTTCCAACCGCCTCGACCGTATCCTTTGTTGCAGCATAGAGGAGAGGTTTTTCCCCTTCCAGAAGCTTCGCACCGGCCTCAAGAACCTCAGGCTTGTCACTCATTAAAATGATGCCTGCTTCAACAGCACCCTTTACCTTAGCAACCAGCTTTTCGAAAGCAGCCGCATCACCGGTTTCCGACTTCACCGCAATGAGATCCGACTTCAGAATCACTCCCACCCGCTCGAATTGAAGTTCTTTAAAATTCTTCAATTTTCTATCAACTTCGGCATCATCCATTTTATCCGATACGAGAACCGCGACACCGGTTGGACTGACAAAGGTCTTTTCGTGCCTGAAGAGCACTGTTTCACCGCCGGTCTTGAAATTCTTCCCGATGGTGACCGGCAGCACCGGAGGTGCCGATGCAGCACCGAGTTGCTCCTTCGCCTCTTCCGAAACATGCGGGCATGCGCTCAGCTCCGCCTGGCCTGCTGCGAGTTTCATCGCAAAGGCGAGACAGGTGGGCACACCGCAATCACCACAGTTAGTCTGTGGCAACAACTTATAAATCTGTATTCCTGTTAGCGCCATCTCGATTTCTCCTTTATGTCTTATTTCTGTGAACCATTAATGCAAATAATCTCTCTCCGCTTGGTAGATTCCCGGCCCCGCTCTGCGGGGCCGGGAGGAATACGGTATCGCTTAAATGATAGACTCCATCTCCAGCGCAGGATGCTTCTTCTCGGTAATGTACGCCAGCACCTCCTCCTCGGTAGTCGCAACCGTTTCATCGGCAATTCGATCGAGAAGATCGGGAATACCGAGCTCTTCAGCCCGCGTAAGAAATCTCTCCTTTATCTCCTCTTTAAGAGATTTCGGCATCCATACCATTCGCTTCAGCCCACCTTCGGCTAATATGAATTTTTTACTCGTAATATAGTACTTACTGTGCCCGACAAATCCCGGCGTGACATTCCCACCTCCAACGGTCCCCGCCAGGGTGGTGAACTTCATCCCGCAGGGGGTCATAACAGATGTATCCCGGTCGACGGTCATGATACCGTTGCAGCTGGGAAGCACCGCAGCGATACATTCGAAGCACCCGCATGAGGTCATCGGGTTTCTCATAATGCTGTATGCATCAACGATCGTAACATTGCCGCGTGACGCCTTGGCAACAAACTCATTGGTTCCTTTCCACTGTCCGAATTTGGCATCAATAACATCACCCTTGGGAACCGGCTGATTCGGACCGGTAGGATTTATCTCAAACGACGCCTTGCAGTCAAGCCAGTTATAGGCTCCACAGAGACCGGTCCGCTCAGGGGTTACAATACAGACGTGATTCGGCGCAAAGGACTGGCACAGCGTACAGGAGTAGAAGGGATCGGTGTCTTCATCGGTCATGCCCGCAATTCTATCATCCCTTTGCTTATATATTCCCCTGGCCTTTTCGAGAATCTCATTGACCTTGTCCTCTTCGGTGTAAATGGTTATCTGCACCTTGTCGAAGATGGTGCCGAAATCCTGATGGAATTTCGCATGCAGAATATCACCGAGGTTGGAGAGCTTGAATCCCTTCTCGACCGCCTGTTTACTGACACGAAGCCATGCAATATCGCGCTGACCGATATGCATCGTCCCCTGAGCATAGTTGATGAGATGGTGTATCTGCCGCTCGAGAATCGGCTCAAAGTCGTCCTGCATTTCACGACCGGCAACCTCGACATAGATAGCGAGGGGAAGCTGGCTTCCAGGCTCGACATCCGTCACATCCGGTCCGACGACCTCAATCTTGCCATCGGTCACCTTGTCCATATCAGCAGAGGTAACCAGCTCAACCGCATGCGTTCTGCCGCCGCCGGCTTCAAGATAGATATCGTCACCGCGAACACGCTCACCCTCGAAAGCCGGGCCGTATGAAACGGGTACCGGAACCTTGGATACGGTAACCTTGAGTCCCCGCACCTCGATGGCCTTAGCGACGATGTCATTATATGGAATGTTGGCCACGACATGTTCGTAGGTACAGATACCGGTCGGCAGAATCTGAGGTGTCGGCGAATCGGTGATAACGGGAAATCCCCAGTTAATACATCCCGCACCGTTTGCGTACCACTCATCGTTTACAGTACCGAAAGTTATGGCGAACGCAAAAATTCTGTCCTTGTTATAGATGAGAATCCTTCTATAGTCACCCGCCTCAATTCCCCCGAAGGACATGGCGGCCCGCGTCGCGAAACCGATAGCGAATATCGCGGAGCTGGTTTCGGGGCCGAAGGAGACCAGTCGTGTTGGCCACCCGATCTGCACCCCCTGCTGAACCAGCTGTTCCGACATGGTTCTGCCATCCGTATCGGATGCCATAAAGACATAGAGGTTCTTCTCCTGAAGCTCCAGGGCGAGCTTCGAGGCAACTTCCGGATCCTCCGGCGCACCGAGCATGGCGGCAAATCCGGGAGCCGTTCCGTCAACGAACTCGACGCCTCTCTTTCTCAGAATAACATCATCTGCCGCCCCGAGCCAGATATTATCATCCGTGGGATCCTCACCCTGAACATAGATATTCGGGTTTTCGATATACTTTATCGCCTCTATCATCTCCTCGGCGAAGAAGGTCGCCATACCTGCATCGAGCACCGGACCGAGATACGGGAGGTGATGCTTCTCCTTGACAAAGGGCGGGAGAAGATTTTTACTTATCTTCAGTACCCCCTCCATATCACCGAGCTTCTCGACCTTCTCTCCGGTAATGCCATAGATAACAGGGAGATAGTATCCCGTGTTCGGGAAAGCCACTTCCTGATTGGGGCCGAATTTATCTATGGCCTCTTTTATCTTCTTATCAGCTCTCTCTACTATCTTGTGAGCGCCTCTGATGGCTGCTGAAGCTATTATTTTAGACACTTTGCTCCTCCTGTAGAAAGGTTATTGTTGTAAAACGCTGCTCGTATATTAAGCAAGCTCTCTTCTCATTTCCATATCGTAGAGAATACGCTCCCTCGCCTTGTCAATGCCGAGCTCCTTG
Source organism: uncultured Leptospirales bacterium (assembly GCA_964652955.1). GTDB lineage: Bacteria > Spirochaetota > UBA4802 > UBA4802 > JAKQUI01 > CAZZCF01. Next base: position 31,910 of record CAZZCF010000008.1, on the reverse strand, counting down.
CGCTTCCTGTCGATATGGGCAATCATCTTCCTTGCATGTTCAACCGGATCCGGTTCGAAATCCCACATGCCACCATAGGTCTCTTCAAAGTTCTTGAACAGATACTCGGTGAATTCCTTGCTGCCTGTCGGGAAGGTCGTCCCGAAAACAGTGTACACACCGGAGGAAACAAAGTAGTGACCGATGGAGATCGCCTTCTCGCTCATCCATTCAGGCGCAGAACCAGCAGCCGGGAGATCGCTGATGTCTTCACCCAGACCGCCATCCTTCACCACGGCGGCCGCTGCTATCAGTATTCTGCTGTTATCAACGCATGAGCCCATGTGAAGAACCGGTGGGATACCCACGGTCTCACAGACCTCGGCGAGACCCTCTCCGGCATACTTACCAGCAGCCTCAGGAGTCATAAGTCCCGCTTTGGCAGCCGCGATGGCGCTACAGCCGGTCGTAAGAACGATAACATCGTTCTTGATGAGCTCCTTGATAACGGTCAGGTGATCGTTGTCGTGAGTCGTCCTGACATTATTGCAACCGACGACGCCGCCAATTCCCCGAATCCGCCCGTTGATGATATTATCGTTCAGCGGTCGGTAAGAGGCTCTGAAAGTTCCGCCGAGGAGATAGTTGATGGTCTCATGGCTGAACCCGGCTATCATCGGCGACTTCTCATCGGGAATGATGATCTCACCCTTTCGATTGGCGAAATTCTCAATGGTTGTCCTGACAATCTTCTTCGCCGAGTTCAGGGCGTCATGCTCATCGAAGAGAATCCGGTCGGCACCGGTGATATGGGCTTTCGGGCTTGTGGTGATGAGCTTGGTGTGGAAGCAGGAAGCGACGTTCTGCAGCGACTGCATGATGCACTGTACGTCGACAATCATCGCATCCACAGCGCCGGTGGTGATGGCCAGCTCCTGCTGCAGGAAATTACCGGCGATGGGAATACCGTGCCGCATCAGGACCTCGTTTGCGGTACAGCAGATGCCCGATATATTGATCCCCTTTGCTCCCACCGACTTCGCCAGATCCAGCATCTCCGGGTCGCGTGATGCAATAACGATCATTTCGGAGAGGAGGGGCTCATGACCGTGAACAACGAGATTCACCTCATCCTTTTTCAGCACCCCGAGGTTCGCTTCGCCGTATACCGGTACCGGTGTCCCGAAGAGGATATCCTGAAGCTCCGTTGCCATCATGGAACCGCCCCAGCCGTCACCGAGTGCTGCTCGCGTCCCCTGCTGCATCAGGCTCTTGTAATCCATATCAACACCGATGTGCGTTCGGTGCATTATCTCAACAATCTCTCTATCAACGCCTCGAGGCCAGACACCTGCCGCTTTCCAGACCTCCTGTCTCTTCTGAGGCGCCTTCTTCAGAAAGAGAACCTGCCCTTCCTGTTTGCCCCATTCGGACAGCGCTTTCTCGCCGACCTCAAGAGCAAGCTCCTTGATATCCTTTCCCTCGACATCGATCTCGAGATCCATCGCTACGGCCAGGAGCTTCTGTTCGTCCTTGATCTCGTAGCCGGGTATCTCTCCTTTCGCCGCGGCAATGAACACTTCTGCAACGCCCCTGCCGTGATCGGAGTGAGCGGCAGCGCCACCGGCTATCATCCTGATAAAGTTACGGGCGGCTATGGTCTCCGCCGTCGCACCGCAGATGCCAACCTTTGGCTTTTCCCCTTCCTTCTTCGGTGCGGGAACGCGGCACGGTCCCATGGAGCAGTTCTTGCAGCAACTGCCCGCGGCACCTATGGGACAGGGTTTCATATCCTCATTTCTGTCGAAAACCGTGTTTATGCCCAGACTCTTCGCATGTTCGTAGGCTTCAACGGTCGCTTTATCGGCACTAATTGGTTTTGCTTTTTCTTCGGCCATTTAAAATCCTCCTTTAAATAATTAATCAGTCGTAAGACCGGTGATCATCTTTCTTATCAGCTCAATCGATTCGGGATGTCTCATGATGAGCACATCAGCACCCGCAAGGAGAAGACTCATTGCGGTTATGCACTCTATGATAATCGCTCGATCCTTCGCATTTCCCAGAATCGGCTCATCCTCTTCCTTGATCTTCGCTTCTTTCATCTTCCATGCCTCGTAACCGACATTACAGATGATCGGATACTGAAGCTTCACATCCTCCTGAGTAAGTGCGGCCATTCGGTCCCTCTCCATAACGGAATAGGTATACTCCAGGCCATAGCCGAGCGCTCCGGTTGTGGGATCAACGATGATCTGGTTTGCCGGAACCCCGAGATTATCGAGAAGAATATTCAGCTGCTTTGCAAGGTTGATATCAATAGGCGTTGATGCAATAACCGTATGCTTGTAGGCAATCGCACCGGCACCTATCTGCTTGTAATCTCCCTCCTCGACGGGCCCCAGAACAAGGCTCATCCCCTCGCACTGCTCTGCGATGAGCCGGAGAACCTCGGTGTCCTTCTCGTGATTGGCAACGCCCCAGAGTATGACGGGAACATCAACGGCTTCAATAACGCTCTTTGCGATATCTGCTGCTTCCTGGGCCGAACGGTTCAATCCGTTGGGATCGATGCTCCGAAGCTGCAGTGCAATGAGCTCGGCACCGTATTCTTCGACGTTCTTTTTCGCCCAGGCGGCCGGATCACCGATTACATCCTTGAAAGGCTCAACAGCCGCTTCAGCCCAGTCATCAGGCTCGTAGTCGTAAACCTCCATTGCGATCTTGGGAAGATGAGGCATCTCACCCTCAAAGAGATGAAAGGGATAGCAGGTCGCACCGCCGACCGTTACTGCCTTGTCGCCTTTCCCCAGCGTAATATCCCGTATCTTCCCCGTATAATCAATCTTCGGTATTTCAAATGCCATGTACCTTTCCTCCTTGTCACATTTTACAATAAATGAATACTACCTTTTCTTCTCGCTTCCGTACCAATCTTCACTGTACCAGTACCGCTGAGCGCTTTTTAAATACTTCAACATAGCGTCCTTTCCAACATTGTGCTTTCTCCAGCCGAGATCCTCTCCGACGCCCATTATCTCGGGTTCTCCCGGCTCATAGGTTGCATCAAGGACCTTAACTGTCTTACCCATAAAATCCTTCTTTTCAACGAACGTATATTCCATAGTATCTTTACCCCCTAAACATTTTTTATCAGAAGACGTAGACTACCTAATATGTAAAATTTGCAGTGCTTCCCGCCGCCAGGCTTCTCTCCATTCAAACAGATTTCTGGAAGCCGGAGCGTATGTCAACACTGTCAAACAATTCATTGATTAACTGAACCCTTCTATCGCATCCGGGCATCCGGAACGCTTAATCAACCTCAATACCTGCGGCCATCTTCGCAGCCCTGACGGTATTCAACATCAACATTGTTATCGTCATGGGGCCAACACCGCCGGGAACGGGGGTTATGGCACTGGCCTTCTCCTTAACCGCATCGAAATCAACATCGCCCTCGAGAATCGCTTTCCCCTCGGGGGTCTTGCCGACGCGGTTAACACCCACATCGATGACGACTGCACCCTCCTTCACCATATCGGCTGTGACCGCCTTCGGCGCCCCTGCCGCGACGATGAGAACATCGGCTTTGAGGGTATGTGCCTTCATGTCCTTCGTTCTCGTATGGCAGATGGTAACGGTCGAATTTGCCCCTTCCTTCTTCTGAATGAGCATCATCGCAATGGGCTTGCCGACAATATTGCTCCTTCCAACGACAACAACCTCAGCTCCTTCCATCTTCGTACCGGATCGTATGAGCAGCTGCTGTATTCCATAAGGCGTACAGGGATAAAAGCGTGCTTCACCGATCATCAACCGGCCAACATTCACCGGATGGAAACCATCAACGTCCTTATCAGGATCAATTGCATAGAGAACCTTGTTCTCATTGATATGCTTCGGAAGCGGCAGCTGAACCAGAATACCGTGTATCTTCGGATCCTTGTTGTATTTATCAATCAGCTTGAGCAGATCCTCCTCGGATATGTCTTCAGGCTGATTGTCCTGAATCGAATTAAAGCCGAGCTCCTTGGATGTTTTCTGCTTCGCTGTGACGTAGCTAACTGAGGCGGGATTTTCCCCAACCAGAATAGTAACGAGCCCCGGTTCAACATTGTGCTCCTTCTTGAGCTTATCAACTTCGGCCTTGAGCTCTTCTCGTATCTCTTTGGCCACTTCAGTCCCGCTGATAATCTTTGCAGCCATACGTTCCTCCCTTTGGTTAATTATTTCAGCATGAAAACCAACACATTAACATGAGAATAAAAACAATCAGTGTAAAATCCTGTTCATCATTGAATCAATGCTCTGTACCGCAACCGAATCATCCGGAAGCTCAATAAGCGGTGTGCCGCTTATGTCCGACTCTTCAATACGCGAATCACTTACGATGTTCCCGAGGTACGGGATCTGCATTTCTTCTATTCTCTTCATGAATTCACCGTTGAGATCCTCAGGCGTTTTGCTCACCAGAAGGTATTGCTCCCGAACATCGATTTTCAGCTCTTCTATCATGGAAGAGATTGTCTCAATCGTCCTGAGCCCCTTCATCGTATAGTTTGAAACGAATATGAGTACATCTATCTCATTCGCGGTCTTTCTGCTAAAATGCTCCATACCGGCTTCATTGTCAACCACAACATTCTTATAGTTCTTCGAGAGATCCTCGAAATAGCTCTTCAACAGAGCATTAACCGAACAATAACATCCGGGTCCCTCGGGACACCCCATGGCAAGCATATCGATATCCCTTCCCTCTTTCAGAATCTGATGCAGCTTGAGCTCCAGAAAGGACTGTCTGGTCATCCCCTGCGGGATCGCCGCCCGCGTGCGAAGAAAATCGGCGAGCATGCTTCCGATAGTATCCTGCACGTTAAGACCGATAGATTCCGCAAGATTTGAGTTGGGATCAGCATCAATAGCGAGAATGGGAGTTTCGCCACGCTTTACCAGTGAGCGTATTATCAACGATGAAACGGTTGTCTTACCGGTTCCTCCCTTTCCAGCAACTGCAATAATACGAGTCATTGAACGATCTCCTGGTCCAGCTTTATTGTGTTATTACCGGCAGAGCACGATATAACATCTTCATGCACCGGTGAGCACATTGAGATAAAGGATAATTGCTTTTCAAAACAGGGAAGGCGTACGAGATTCATCGGATTTCCGGAAGCGGATTCTTCCCACTGCCGGTAGGGGAAATACTCACGCAGGGCACAGTCGAGGAGGGCGATATTCTCTCCTGCGCTCTCAGCAGCGCGCAGGAGATTCCCCTCCCCCGCACAAACTCCGGTTCTGCTGCCCGGGAAGAATCTCACGCTTCTCTCAAAAAGTGACATATACATTCTCTCCGTCGAGTTACCCGAGATAGATGACAGTCTCCGGGCGAGAGAGACACTCTCTCGCCCGGAGCGCTGACAAATAGCATCACAAAGGCGAGAACAATCATCCTCGCGTTAAAACAATCCGGTTACCTCGCCGTTACCCGTGTCCACATCAACCTTCTTAAAAGCCGGCAGTGATGAGGTACCCGGCATCAGGCTTATCGTTCCGGTCATGGGGCAGAGGAACTCTGCACCTGAGAAAAGGAGTATGTCGCGCACGGGAAGCTTCCAACCCGTCGGGACACCCTTGATGGTAGGATCATGGGTCAGGCTGAGATGCGTCTTCACCATCATGGTGTAGAAGTTCTTATACTTCGGGTCTGATTCAAAACGCTTCGCCTTTTCCTCCGCTTCGGGAGTCCAGTTCACTCCATCGGCGCCATAAACCTCTTTCGCAATAGTCTCCACGCGCTGTCGCAGCGGCAGGCTCAGATCGTAGAGAAATTTGAAATCAACCTTCTCCTCGCATGCATCGATAACCGCGTCGGTCAACTCAAGAGCTCCATCGCCTCCCTTTAACCAGTGCTCGCTGAGCGCGCAGCGCGCTCCCGCTTCCTCAACAAAGCGGCGCACCAGGGCGATTTCGTCCTTGGTATCGGTGTGGAAGGCATTGATACAGACAACCGGCTTGATGCCCGATTTCTGTACAATCTTGATATGGTGAAGGAGATTCTCTACTCCTTTTTCCAGGAGCTGGAGGTTCTCCTTGGTGTACTCATCGGGGAGCGGTCGTCCCGGTGAGACGGTCGGGCCGCCGCCGTGCATCTTCAGCGCCCTGACGGTCGCCGTAATAACCGAAACGTTCGGTGCGAGCTGGCTGAGCCGTGACTTCACGTTCCAGAACTTCTCGAAACCGATATCAGCGCCGAAACCGCTTTCGGTGATATGATAGTCAAACATCTTAAGACCGACACGATCGGCGATGATGGAAGACTGTCCTACAGCAATGTTTGCAAAGGGACCGGCGTGTACCATACAGGGCTGATATTCAACCGTGCATGCCAGCGTCGGATTGATGGTATTTCTCATCCAGGCGGTCATGGCACCGGCAACTCCCAGCTCCTCGGCGGTAACCGGGTCACCCTTCTTGCTGTATGCTACCGTTACCTTGCCGATTCGCTCACGCAGGTCCTTGAGATCGCGGGCAATGGCGAGAATAGCCATGAGCTCGGAGCTTACCGTGATCTGGAATCCCGATTGCATCATCAAACCGTCCATCTTGCCGCCGAGACCGATAATTATCCTCCGCAATGCCTGGGCACAGAAATCGATTGCCCAGAGCATCTCGACGCGGCGCGGGTCAATATTCAGACGAGGTCCGAGATCCCGCTTCTTCATCTCTTCATCATCATAATTGAATTCGTGCTGGAGCCGGGCAGTGAGCGCCACCAGGGCAAGATTGTGAGCATTGGTGATATCGTTAATATCACCCGTCAGACCCATGGAGAACTCCGTCATGGGGATAAGGAGCGCATTTCCCCCGCCGGCAGCCGTTCCTTTGATATTCATGGTGGGCCCGCCCGAGGGCTGGCGAATTGCTCCGCCGACGTTCTTTCCTCTCTTCCCCATTCCTTCAATGAGACCCATAGAGGTTGTCGTTTTCCCCTCTCCCAACGGAGTCGGAGTGATAGCGGTAACCTCTATGTATTTGCCATCGGCCTTTTTCTTCAGACGGTCGATGATCTTCAAAAAATCCAATTTGCAAATTCTTCCGTAGGTAATGACTTCGTCTTTTTCCAGTCCTAACTTGTCACGCCACTCTTCAGGGAGCGGCATATTCTTCTCTGCTTCCGCTGCAATCTGCCAGTCAGCATACTTGGTTGGATCAAGTTGTGCCATTTACTACCTCCTTGACTTCGTTTGATTGTAATTTCCCTTTCCAGGGGACAAATATCCGACGATATGACACAATATGTATCGTTTGAACCGCTATTCAACCAGGTTCAGATATTTATCGCTACTCCTTTCTTTTAAATATTTAAATATGAAAATATTATTACGGTTCTTGAGCCACATTAAAAAAAATGGGTTACCGGTCAACAAATTTTTTTACGAAAAAATAAATTTACCCGAATGAGCTAGTTCATATCTCTTTTACGAAGAGCAGCGACGGGGCATATCTCCACACACTGATAACAGCTCCCACAGGGGAGATCATCCGGGCTCTCCTCGCCATAGAAGCTTACGAACATATTAAATCCCCGTCGGGCAAAGGTGAGGTAGGGGCGTCCCTGCACTCGCTCGCAGATGTCGATACATCTGCCACAGAGAACGCATTTATCGGGAAAATATTGCAAAAAGGGATGCTCCTCGACCGGTATTTCCCGCTCGAGTTTTTCGATCCGCTTCGGTTTCAAACCGGTATGGAGAAACTTCGCTATTTTCTGCAACTCACACCGCTTATTGGCAGGGCAGTTCTTACAGTCGACATTATGAGTGCTCATGAGCAGCTCGAATGCCGTTTTCTGTAATGCTCTGATTTCCGGGGTATCAGTTCGCACCGTCATACCTTCGCGAACTCTGGTGGTGCAGGACGTTACCGGCTTATTCTCCCCGCCAATTTCCACAAAACAGAGTCGACAGGAAGCAGCAGCTTTCTTTCGCTCCTTGAGATAACAGAGATTGGGTATATAGATATCATTATCAAGGCATACCTGGAGAAGTATTGTCCCCTCTTCCGCTTCAATCTCCCGATCATCAACGTGCAGCGTTATCTTCTGAGCCATCCGACGATTCTTCCTTTCCATTACCTTCGGGCTTTTCCGGTCGTTCAATAATCGGTGCAAGTTCCGGAGGTGATACTTTCCTGACTGCATCATATTCAGGTGGACAGGCGGTCACGCACTCTCCACATTTTACGCACAGGGTCTGGTCAATTGCTTTTTTCCGATCCTTGGTAGTGAATATCGCCTCAACAGGACAACTCCCGACACAGGCATCACAACCCCGCGAACACTTGTCGAGATCGATATAGAAGGCGATAAGATGTCGACATTTCAGTGCCGGGCAGCGCTTCTCATAAAGATGCGCTTCGTATTCATCACGAAAGTACTTCAATGATGTCAGAACCGGATTCGGCGCTGTCTTTCCCAGACCACAGAGTGAGCCCCGTTTGATATCCTCGCTCAGCGTTTCCAGGATTTCGAGGTCCCCTTCCCGCCCCTCTCCCTCCGTGAGGCGTGTCAATATCTCGAGAAGATGCTTGGTACCGATGCGACAGAAGGTGCACTTCCCACAGGATTCATTCTGGGTAAACTCCAGGAAATACCTCGCAACATCAACCATACAGGAATCCTCATCCATAACAACCATTCCGCCAGAGCCCATCATCGCTCCCGCCTTGGTGAGCGAATCAAAATCGATGGGTGTATCGAGAAAGCTCTCCGGCAGACAGCCACCCGAGGGACCGCCAATCTGAACCGCTTTGAACTTCTTTCTATTGGGGATACCCCCGCAGACATCGAATATAAGGGAACCGATGGTCACACCCATGGGAATCTCAACGAGCCCGGCATGGACGACGTTCCCCACCACCGAGAATATGGCAGTACCCGGGCTGCTCGTGGTCCCCACCTCTTTATAGGCGGCACTACCGCTTCGCAGGATGAATGGAACCGTGGAGAGCGTCTTCACGTTGTCGATAACGGTCGGTTTATTATACAGGCCGCTGGAAGCCGGAAAGGGGGGCCGATGCTGAGGCATACCCCGCTTCCCCTCAATAGACTGAATCATGGCTGTCTCCTCGCCGCATACAAAAGCACCGGACCCCTGAAAAACAGAAATCTCAAGATTGAACGGTGATCCCAGCACACCGGTACCGAGAAGATCAACGCTGACAGCCTGCTCAATCGCCTTTTGCACGATCTCCACGGCAAGGGGATATTCCGATCTGACATAAATAATCGCCTTCTCCGCTCCCACCGTATAGGCAGCGATAGCGATACCCTCAAGGAGTTGATGAGGATTACTCTCGATAATCGTCCTGTCCATATAGGCGCCGGGATCACCCTCATCCGCATTACATATCACATATCGATCCTCTTCACTGGCGTGCATTGCGAATTCCCACTTCATGCCGGTGGGAAATCCGGCGCCCCCTCTTCCCCTGAGCCCCGAGTCGATAATCTCGTCGACGATATCCTCCCGTTTCATGGACAGCGCCTTGACGAGCGCCGCGTAGCCATCACGGGCAATATACTGATAGATATCACCCGGATCAATGAGACCGCACTCCTTCATGACGATCCGCTTTTCGAGATTAAAGCGGGGGAATTCCATCACCGAAGGGACCATATCGTTCTGTTCCATAGCGCCAAGAACGTATTCAAAGAGCGGATCGCCACGTTCGAGAAACGATTTTACCAGCAGCCGGGCCTTGCCCGGGGTAACCTCGTAATAGGCTATGGGCGGAAATCCGGGGTTATGCGCAATAACGAGGGGTTCAGCATAACAGTGACCGATGCATCCAACGGGTACGATACGCGCATTAATATTCCGTTCCTTGAGCGTCTCTTCAAGAGCGGCGACAGTCTCCAGAGCACCTGCTGCTCTGCCGCAGGTTGCCATGCCAACATGGAATCGAGGAGTACCATCATCCCACTCACTTAACCGCTTCTCTGCCTCATCTTTGAGTGCGGTATATTTCTGTTCGACTGCCTTTATGTCTATATCAATCAACGTGCTCTTCCTTATTCTGTTTTTCTTCTTCCCTCTGCTGCTTCTCCTTTTCAAGCTCGAAACCGAGAAAAATCCCTTCTATCTTGCTCGGGGCAACATAGGCGTGAACTTCATCATCGACGATTGCGACCGGCGCAAGAGCACAGCACCCGACACAGGCGACTTTATCGATACTGAATTCCCGATCAGGAGTTGTCTCTCCTGCTTTGATCTCCAGCTTGCGCTCGAAATTCTCCAGAATGATATCTCCCCCCTTGACATGACAGGCGGTCCCGAGACAAACCTTTATCTGATGTTTCCCCGGTGGATGAAAGCGAAACTGATTATAGAAGGTCGCAACACCGTATACCTCACAGGCGTTGATATCAAGATGATCAGCGACCATCACAATGGCCCTCGGATCAAGATAGGAGTAGGTAAATTGAATCCATTGCAGTATCGGTATGAGACTGGCCCGTTCCTTATCAAATTCATCGAGCTTTGAGGCAATTGCCTCAACCATCGCCTGTTCTTGCTGTTCAATATCATTCTGGTCCATCTAAAAAATCCCATTCAAGCACAGTTGCAGTTGATAACGGAACAGTATTATGTTCCATAACAGGATAATGATGATATGGTGAAAAGTTAAGAGTGAGCAGTGATTTTATAATACGTGACCGGTAACTCGTAACTTGCAACTCGTCGCCCGTCAATCGTTGCTCGTCACCCATAATCGATCCTTTTCCTATTCCATTTTAGTACTCATATTTGTCAAGAAAATATTATCCGATAAGCATTCTCGTTTGCCCGAATTATCCTGCCCATTTGCATTTCACCTTTCAATATCCGTCCTGAGCACATAACTCCGTTCAAAATGATTAGAGCTTTTTCGAAATCATCCTGCCCGATTCACCATGGGCTTACTGCTGTTATTGCATTTCACCAGAGCGTGAGAAGCGTAGATACGGAGAGGAGTTGTGCGTGTACCATGCAGTATCAGATGTTCTCCATAGCACCATAGGCACACTTTATTCTGTCAACGAGCAGCACACACAGTTCCTGCATTATACTGAATCCCAGCTCATGATCTTCGACCATTATCTTGCGAAGCTCATGTCCATTTATCACAACAAGCGTGGTCGGCTTCTGACAGATAGCGGATGACAGGAGATTATGACTCTGACCGAGGAGCGATGACCAACACCCCAGGGCCCTCCCCTTTCCCAGAATGCATATGGTCGCCTTCCCCTTCCGTCCACCGAGGTCTATCGCCCGCTCAAGATAAACATTGCCCTCGGTAATTACCCAGAAATCCTTGCAATGATCTCCCTGACTGAATATCTGCTCACCCGCTTTGTACGACTCGACATGCCCAAGGCGCGCTATCTTCTCAACATCCTTTCTTGTGAGCTCACCAAAGATATCGCAATCTCCAAGAAGGTCAGCAATCTTCTTTGCATCCATGAACGAACTCCTTACTGAAAATACTTATTCACAAAAAAACTACTCCTGTTAAAATAGTATCCTGATTATGATGATATGTCAAAGCAAAAAAACTCTTTGACCATCAACCTCGCCGCACCGCCGGACTCGAAGATCCGATGCAGAAGCATGATAACGCTCAGAGAGGATTTCATCATAACACCCCATCTTCATTCATCCGCGGCACCACACCCTTTCCACGGCTGTTATAAAGATCAACAGCCGATTCGCTTGACAACTTCGGAATCTCCCTTATGCAAAGGGCAACAGGACAGGAAGTGACTCTTATAAAAAAATAATAATTGATCTGCCTCCGTAGATGATTTGGAATAAGCCATCAGAAAAGATATGACGAGGTTTCACATGTATAAGACAAACTATCAGAACAAGACCTTTCAAAAGGAAATCGTTGAGCTGGACGATCACTCATTCAAGAACTGTACCTTCAAAGAGTGTATGATAATCATACGGAAAGGCGAAACGGAATTGAAGAACTGCGAGTTCGCTAGCTGCCATTTGATACTGAAGGATAACGCCCTGACGATAGGGAAAATCATCAAGATGTTCACCAGAGAAAGCCCGCTCAGGGTTGTCGACTATGAAGAGGGTGGCTCTTTCCGGCCGGCGGAGAAGAGGAAGGATGTCGGCCCTACGGAGTGAGTGATTACAATGTGAGTAAATGATGCATCAAGCAGCGGATAAAGACAAGGTGCACAAAGGAGTGATGGGAACCCCAACGGGCCTCACAGGCCGGAAGCGCGGAAATGCATGAATGAAGTTATCGATAATGGCAAGGCGGATCTCCTCGACGAGCTGTTTCCCGAAGACAGCATAATACACCGTCCCGGGTTTTCGAAGAGTATATATGCCGGGATGAACCGGACAAGATGCTGCGGCCCGGCATTCTGGCGCCGGAACAGGGAGCGCTTGCTTCATCTCAGCGAATCAGCTCCTTCAGCAACTTTCTCGTCTCATTGACATCGAGCACATTATAAGATGCCTGCGTAACACCGAGACCAACTTTAATGGAATATGCGTCTTGCGGGAGAACTGCAAAGACATCTTCATCGGTAATGTCATCACCCATTGCAAGAATGAAATCCCACTTTTTATTTTTCAACCAGTGAAGTGCGGCTCTTCCCTTATTGATGTTGGACGACTTGACTTCGACAACCTTGTTTCCTTCAAGAATTCCAAGGTCCAGATTTTCTGTCAACTTGAGAAGGTTCTCCTTAAGCTCATTGACGCGCACCAGTGCGAGATCTGGATCTGACATGCGATAATGCCATACCAGAGAGTAGTGTTTCTCCTCAATGAACGATCCCGGCGTCCTGTCCTGATAGAGCTCGAAAAGGGGTCTCACCTCCTCCTTCCAGTCGCTCCGGAGCGGCTCAATTTCAGTCCATTCGGATGATTTATCACGTATCCAGACCCCGTGCTCTGCCACCAGTCCCACGCTCAGAGTGCCGAACCACCGGGACAGCGTATCCCGATCCCGACCGCTGATGATTACCACTTCGTTCTTTTCGCTTGCGGAGAGGGTGTGAATCAAATCGAGTATCTCTTCATCGGGAAAAGCCTTTTCGGGCTTTGTCGAAAAAGGGGTAAGGGTGCCATCATAGTCAAAGAGCAGAAGCCTGTTGTTCGAATTTCCGTATGCCTGAAACATGATCTCCTTCACCGCATCGGTGAGTCTCCTCTCGTAGAGCATCTTCTGATGCTCAAATACTTTATCAAGGCGGTCAACAAAGTCGTGCGCCCATCGCTCGATATTGTATCGCTGCAAACGGGCCTGCATGGGTGTATTGCGTTTTCTCTGCTCGTCAATGGGCATTTCAATTGCGCTCTTCAGTGCTTCAGCAACCTGCTCAATGTTATGGGGATTCACCACCAGTGATTCACTCAGCTCATGAACTGCACCGGTCATCTCACTGAGGATGAGAACACCACCACGATCTCCCCGTGCGACAATGTACTCCTTGGCGATGAGGTTCATCCCGTCACGTATCGGCGTGACGAGTGCAACATCCGCGAGAATGTACAGGGCGGTCAGGACATGAAAGGGAAGCCCGCGGTAGAGATACCAGACGGGTACCCAGCCGAGACTCCCATACTGGCCATTAATTCGCCCGATGACCTCATCGAGATCGCTTTTAAGCTTCGCATAGGTTTCAACATTTGTCCGCGAAGGCACCGCAACGAGGATGAGCGTAACCTTATCGTGAAATTCGGGATACTTTTTTAGAAAATAATCAAAGGATTGTAAGCGCTGGAGAATCCCCTTCGTGTAATCCAGCCGATCAACCGAGAGTATTAATGTGCGATCACCCATTCGTCTCTTTATCTTGTCGATCTCTTTCTGCACCATGTTATCAGAATGAGCATCGGCATATCGTTTATAATCGATGCCCATTGGGAAAACATCAGCCTGAATGACCCTCGTGCCAGCAAAGATCTGTCCCAGGGTATGCTCATATCCCAGAAGACGACGCACGCTGCTCAAAAAGTGCCGTACGTAATCATAGGTATGAAAACCGACAAGATCGGCACCGAGCATCCCCTCGAGCAGATCCCCCGCCCAGGGGAGCAGGCGAAAAATCTCGAATGACGGAAAGGGGATGTGAAGAAAAAAACCGATTTTCGCCTTCGGCAATTTCTCTCTGACGAGGCGGGGCAGGAGGAGAAGTTGATAATCGTGAATCCATATCAGATCGCCCTCTTCCGCATTCCGGACAACGGCATCGCAAAATTTCTCATTCACCCGCACATAGGAATTCCACAAGATCTTATCATAAACCGTAAATCCGGAAAAGTAGTGAAAAAGGAGACAAATGGACTTATTACAGAAACCGTAATAGAATCGCTTGATATTGGAACGTGAGAGAAAGACGGGAATATTGCGGTACTCATTCATGAGAGTTGTTTGAACCGTATCCCTCTCCTCCGCCGAGAGATTCTCCTTCGGGATACCGCACCAGCCAAGCCATACACTCTCGAAGGTTCGGTAAAAGGAGCCCAATCCAGTGGAGAGGCCGCCGATGCTCCGTTTATAAGTGATTGACCCCCTCTTTTTCTCGAGGGTTACCGGTAACCGATTGGAAACAAAAAACAGTTTTTCAATCATAGCATATCTCAAAAAAGTCAGAAAGTGCATTTTATCCTATGTTATATAACGAGGAATGTCAAGGTTCACCTGAAAAAACAATTGAAAAAAGGTACTTTATGCCATATGTTCCATGAAAAAAGCTTGAAGGGAGATGAGCTGTCGTGATCATCATCCTTTTTCGCTCGATGGGAATACGGAGCCACACAGACCGGAGGGAACGGGGACAGTATGAAGAATCTTGATTACGGTATCATCGGAAACTGCAGAACCGCTGCGCTCGTTTCGAAAGAGGGGAGTATCGACTGGTGCTGCCTTCCGAACTTTAACTCCTCGTCTATCCTTGCCAGAATACTGGATACCGAGCGCGGCGGCTTTTTCGGCATTTCACCTGAAGGAGATTATTCGATAACGCAGCGCTATTTTGACCGAACAAATATTCTTCTCACCGGTTTCCAGCACAATGAGAACAGATTCGAGGTTATCGATTTCATGCCCCGTTATAAAACAGAGCTGGGATACTATCACACTCCCCCTGAAATCATCCGATACGTCAGACACGTCTCGGGCAAACCACGGGCGAGATTCATCTATCGCCCAAAGCTCTATTATGCACAGCATGACACACAATCCGTCATTGAAGAAGACTACATAAAGAGCTTCACCGTTGCAGGGAAATATGAATCGATTTATCTCTACTCCGATATTAATCTCGCGACTATACTCAACGAGGAGGAGGTCGTTATTGATAAACATTGCTTTTTCCTGCTGAGTTACAATCAGAAGCTGATTAAATTGAATTGTGACAGAATACACCTTGAATTTGAACGAACCAAGGTTTACTGGCTCAACTGGATGGAATCGACCAGGAGATTCAAGAAGTACAACGAGGAGATAGGCAGAAGCGCGCTGGTGCTCAAATTGCTGAGCTATCATAAATCGGGTGCCATTCTTGCATCGATAACCACTTCACTGCCGGAGATTCCCGGAGCGAACCGCAACTGGGATTATCGCTTCTGCTGGATTCGAGACGCTTCCATGATAATATCGACCCTGACCGCACTGGGGCATTACAACTCCGCCCGCCGATTTCTCAACTTCATTACGGATGTGATCCCGTACAAGGATGAGAAAATGCAGGTTATGTACGGCATACACGGTGAGAAGCGGTTGATAGAGCGGGAGCTCCCCTGGCTCTCCGGGTATGAGGGATCACGACCGGTGAGGATCGGCAACGCCGCATACCTTCAAAAACAGAACGATATCTACGGCGTGCTCATCGATCTCTTCTATCAATATTTCAAGCTCTTCAAACACACCCTTTCCAACAGTGAGGAGATCTGGACCATTGTGAGAAGCCTTATCAAAACGGTTAAGAACAACTGGATGAAGCCGGATACCGGCATCTGGGAATTTCGAACGCAGAAGCGGCATTTTACCTTTTCCAAGATGCTCAGCTGGGTGGCAATTGATCGAGGAGTGAAGATAGCGAAACTCCTGGGGAATCAGAAATTGGAAACGGAATGGTTGCCGACCCGGGACGCCATAAAGAAAAATATACTCAAACGAGGATGGAATCCGGCGATCAATGCCTTTACGCAGTACTATGACAGCAGCAATATGGATGCAGCAAATCTGCTGATGCAATTCTACGGATTCATAAGCGCCGACGACCCGAAATACATCAGTACCGTGGAGAGAATACAGCAGGAGTTATGTTTCGACGGGCTCATGTACCGCTACAGGAACAGTGATGATTTCGGAGAGCCCAAAACATCCTTTACCATCTGCACCTTCTGGATGATCAAGAGCCTCTACATCATCGGAAAAGAAAAAGAAGCCGAGGATATGTTTGCAACAGTGCTCGGATATGCGAATCACCTCGGCCTCTTCAGTGAAGGCATCGATTTCGTGACAAAACGGCTTGTGGGGAACTTCCCCCAGGGATATTCTCATCTTGCACTCATTGACACAGCAATTACTCTCTCCGGAGTAGAAATTGATGAAGAGAATGAGCTCATACACGAACTTGGATCATACCCTCACGAGCACTGATAAAAACTCAGTGGTCGATTGGAGTGGTGATCGAAAATTCAGGAAATTCACCCCGTCTTTCTCACATCAAACACCTGCCGACGAAAATTCAGTGGTAGCAGATATCACCCCCGTCACCTCTTCCACGGGAAGGAGACGCTGCGTGCTCTTTAGCCCCGGTGAAGGCACCGACGGCGAATTGGGTTGACGATTGAAGGGCGATTATTATAATCATCACTATCCCTGTTGACCAAGAGGACTTTCTTATGAGCAGAGTGTCTTTGAAAAGATATCGTATACCCGTAATAGCCTTTCTGAGCATTATGTTTTGTTTTCACGGACTGATGTGCCCCTTTGTCCGCTTCGACGACGTCAAGCGGTATATACCCTATCCCCATCCCGCGGGGGAAGGCACCACCTTCGTGCACGGTTCTCTGGCATGTAACGGAAGTGAGCTCCTGTACAGCAATGTTCAGTGGGAAGAATTACAGAAGATAAACGGTAAAACAGACAGCGGATCAGCACGATGCACAATTTATCAACTGCGAATATCAGACGGAAAGCCAATTGCAAGGTATGCTGTCGATGGGCCGGTACAGCGTATTCTTGCCAACCACCGTGAGGGTGTCGCGTATGCGCTTACGCCCCGCTCAATCTGGGAACTGGATGTGACCGAAAGAACCGCACGCCGCATGAAGTGCGCCATCAAGAAACAACTCGTTGACGCTCTTTTATATGATGCAAGCATCCTGTTGCTCTCCGGGAATAAACTTTTTATGTTTAATCCCTCCAGCTGCGCAATGAAGCTGTTAAAATCATTTACCCTGAAACAATATGACGAATTCACATCACTGTTCCGGAGAGATGACAGGACGATATTGATATTTCTCAATGCACCGGAATATTACGAGCTTGATCTTCAAACGCTCAGAACATCAACATTCCCGATTCACGCATCCAATTACCCCACCCCTGCATCTGCACATTTAGGTGACAAACAGTTTCTGATTCCCGGGAAGCATAATGTGTACCATCTCTCACTTCAGAAAAAAAATCAATCCCCTTCGATTGATGTTGGTCCCTATAACACAACGATCACCATCACCGCTGATAAGAAAACCGCCTACGTGCTTACCGGACGTGGAATAGCCGAAGTGCCGATCGCCGATGCACTTCTCGCACAATGAACAGATATGGCAAAGGCCGATATGCCGGTATCTTTATATCTTTCCCTTTAAGAAACCGGCCGCGACGCTGAATGAAATGGCGTGTTCGGTAAAAATAATCAGGAATTCCTCTTCAGAGGAGGGACACGAAGAGGAGATCGCCTCCCGATAGTTATCGGTATTATAATGAAAGGAACCGGATCACTTCAGGGTGTCCATAAATGCCATCAGCGCCTCCGCCGTTGAGTACTTCGGCCTGAACCCCAGCTCCTTCTGTATCCGCTCAATGCTCATCGAGAGGGGATAACGGATATAGCTCAATTCCGCTTTCCCGAAGGGCAACAGATGCAATCGATACAGCGCCTCCACGAGCGGATAGATCAGCCAGACCGGGAGCGCCAGAAAGGGCTTTTCGATAACTTTTGCCATCTCCCGGTAGCGAAGCCCCTCGTCGGCAGCGAGGTTGAAGGCGCCCCGCACATCCTTTACCAGCGCCAGATAAAATCCTTCAACGGCATCCTCCTCGTGTATGAACTGCATGATGGGATCGCAGCCGGTAAACCCGAGAATGAATGGCTGTTTCATCGCATCGGAGGTCTGATTTTTCACATTCGGTCCGAAAACCGTACAGGGACGGATAACCACAACAGAACAACTCTTGACCCGCTCGGCAAACTCGGCGACGATCTTCTCCATTTCAACTTTGTTCTCAGCATAGGGAAACCCGGGGGTCGCGCGAAGCGGAGCATCTTCAGTCAGATAATCAGGTGTGTCGGGGAAAAAACCGTAGGCGCAATCAGAACTGGTCACAACCAGTTTCCGTACCCCGAGGGACTCGCAGGCGTTCAGAACGTTTCTCGTTCCGGCAATATCAACCTCATGCTCGAATTCCCGATTGCGGATAGGGTTGGCAATAAAGGCAAGATGCAAAACGGTATCGACCTTCCCCTCCTTAAAGATGCGATGAAGCTTTTCGCCGTCGAGTATGTCACAGTGATGATATTCAAACCGCTCCGGCAGCTTCTCTTTCGGTTCGATAATGTCAGTGCATAATACCCGCTCGAAATCTTCCGACCGTTTGAGTCGCTCGAGGAGCCTCCTCCCGATATACCCGAAGGAACCCGTTAGACCGAGCACTTTCCCCGTTGCCATTGCGCACCTCCATTATGTTTTGTATCGCAAGACTGTTTTTTCGACAACACGACAAATACCCGTTACCGCGGAGAGTCAATGCGAAGATCGAAAAACCACACCCTAAAATTTCATCTGAAACTGCAACAGGTGTTTCTTCGATTGTATATTAATCGCGTTGGAAACCGATACCGGCACCTCGGCACCATCCTGGAGCATTATCAGATTCCCTGCATCAATCCGTTTCCACCCCTTCTCTCTGGCAAGCGCATTGAGGAGCTTATCGTAAAACAGATGGACCTTCTCGACAGCCTGATTGCTCTTATCAGGTATACTATAAAAAATCGAATACCCTTCCCCGTGCTTATTTTTCTTAACGGCATCAAACTCGGCCCCCTCATAGACAGGAAGGTTTAATGCTGAAAGCCGCTTCTCGAAATCCTCGCGAGTGGGAACTTGTGCTTCGGTTGATTGCTCCTCTCCCTTTTTCTCAACCTCCCCCTTCTCGGTGTCAGATGACTTTCCACAGCCCAGCAAGAACACGAAACTTATTGCTATCAGCGTACAGACTGTCATTTTCGCCATACGGGTTGAATAGTACTTTATCACCTGTCTCATCCTGGTCTCCCATGAATCCATTAAATATCGTTTTTAATGCACAATCAATCCCTCTACACTTATTATCAAATTGCTAATAAGAAAAATTAAAGCCGTCAACAAAAAAATCACCCCCTCTTGCAACACATTATATTTCACTACTCAATCTTTACCCTCGCCGGCACAGTAATACCGATAACGAATTTTGAACCGCACATGCGAATATTCTTGACATATTCCGGAAATGCCCCTTTTTTTTAAAGAGCACCTATCACAGGAAACTTCCGTGAAAGGGGATGGGAGCCGGGTAATTCCATGCCGCTGCAGAACGGAAGGCGATCGTGTAACCGGCGCAGGATATGAAGCAACAGAGCGAAGGGACATTCAAGACGATTATTGATGCTGCTATCGAGCAGGGCAGCGATATCGTTTTCATCTCATACTCAATTCTCGAGGATACCGAGGAGAAGATAAAATATGCCCTGACGCAAATACTGAAAAAGCATCAACGAGAAGAACTCTTCACACCGCTGTACTCGTGCACCAAAGAGCTCATCTCCAATGCCACCAAGGCAAATGCCAAGCAGATTCTCGTCAAGGAGGGGAAAATAGAAAATCCCGACAACCCGCTTGAAGTAGTACGGAAAATACGGGCTATCTTAAATGAACGCGCCCTTCATGCATACGGGATAAAAGCGAAGAAAAACAGGCTATCAACACGAACCTATTTTAAAGTAAACGGGGATACCCTTACCATTGAGGTGATAAATAACCTCCCCCTCAGCAAAGAAGAACTGAAGCGAATCATCGACAGAATCGAGCGTTCCTCAACCTATGACAGCATCGCCGATTTTTATCTGGAGAATCCCGACCCGGTCGCGGAGGGAATGGGATTGGGACTCTCAATGGTCGTGGTGCTGCTCAAGAGCATTAACGTGAGCTATAAAAACTTCGTTTTCAAAACCGACTGGGAGCAGAAGACATACGCAACGCTGTACATACCATTGCGTTTATGATTCCGAGCACATCGATCCTCCATCAATCCCCCGTGACGTACACCTCGCAGTTGCGAGCCCGACCCTACCTCCTGAGATATGACATGACCAGATTCATGCACTTCCTGAGAACATGATCAATATTGTAAATGCTGTTGTTGAACGTCCACTGAACCGCGATATTGGTCACCATGGCAATGATGGCAAAGGACGCATTCTGTGAATCCACCTCCTTGAATTCCCCCGAGGCGATACCGAGGTCGATGCTCTTCTTCATCTCCAGACACATCTTCCCATATATCCGGGTGCTGATCTCCTTCATGCGCCTGTTGATTGATGACTGTGCCCAGAAATCGACCATGACGGTATAAAAAGTGGGTTGGATCTTGGCGACGATGATATAGGAGATAATCATCGCCTTGAGCTTTTTCTCCGGGGTGCGGTACTTTGCAGTTCTCTTCTGTATATGCGTCTCAACCAGCCGATAGATATGCTCCAGGAGGTGAATGAGTATATCATCCTTTGATCTGAAGTAGTGCAGCACCCCCCCTTTGGACAATCCTGCCATCTGTGCAATATCATCAACGGTAAAGTTATTATACCCTTTCAGGGCGATGGCATCATACGCAGCTTGAATTATCTGCAATCTCCGTTTCTTGATTTTTTCTAAATCTCGCACCGCCATCGAATTACCCGCCATGCCTGAAAGTGATCTCCCGTCAATCGGGAAAACGGAATGCCCCTTACGAACTATTCGTTTTCAGCACATAAAAAGTGCCCCGTTCCATCTCCTTTTTCTCGACAACGCCCCGATCGGTCAAGCTGCTCATAATCTTCAGCACCTCGACCATCCGCATTCCAAGCGCCCTCGAGAGGTCTTCCGCAGTGGAGGGACGCCTTCCAATGGTCGCGATGACGGCGTCGACTTTATCGGCCGATACATCATCCCGGCCGGGCAGTGCAGCAGGTTGCCCGACGACATCCACCATATGGGGCTGTAACAGGGTGCTGATCTCTTCCAGCCGTTTTCCTGTTGCCTGCTCAACCCAGTCCTCGGACCCGGGTCGATCCAGGGCATTGAGCTGAATGCGATCAGGCATAATCAGAGAGCACGCTTCTCTGATCCTGTTCAACTCATTGTCACTATCGTTGACACCGGGTATTATAAACACTTCGAGATATATCTTACCCGTAAACTCACTTCGCAGCTTGATCAATCCCTGCATGAGGAGACGGGAATTCACTCCCGGCGCCGGTCTGCCGATGGTATCAAAGAGATCGGCGCTTACCGCATCGAGCGAGGGAATAATAATATCGGCACCGAGGAGAGATCTTCTTATTTTTCCCTGCCACAGGAGCGTCCCGTTTGTCAGGATGGCAACAGGGTACTCCGGAAACTCCTTCTTCAAAAAATCGATAATTCTTCCGATACCGCTGTGAAGAGTCGGCTCTCCCGACCCGGCAAAGGTAACAATATCGAGGGGCGGCCGTGCTGAAAGGAATCCCCGCAGCTCTTCAATAACCGCATCGGTGGGGACGTATTCCCGAACCTCTGTCGTGAGGTTGGTGGTGGGCCCGCACTCGCAGTAAATACAGTTGAGCGTGCACGTTTTGTGGGGCAGCAGATCAATACCCAGCGATCTTCCAAGCCTCCTGGAGTTAACCGGTCCAAACAGAAATTTCATAACAAATAAATACGCTTTCTCATTACAGGCGAGAGATGAGCGGTTAAGGGGAGTTTGTCAACTCTTTTTGATTATACTTCACCGGTAAGCTGAAGTCTGTTCAACTCGCTTATCTTCCCGATCAGGATGTCATCGGTCTGCGCGAGCCGCTTGGCGAGAATGTGCACCATCTTAGCTGCAAAATTCGGGTTCTTCAGCAAAAAGGCCTTAAGCTGCTGGAGATTGTCAATATAGGCAAGCAGGACGTCGTCAATGGCGGTTGCATTGGCGCTTCGGGGCGTATTATTAAAGAGTGATATCTCTCCAAAGAAATCTCCCTTCTTGAGTTCCGCAACC
The DNA here is from genome assembly GCA_964652955.1 of uncultured Leptospirales bacterium. GTDB lineage: Bacteria > Spirochaetota > UBA4802 > UBA4802 > JAKQUI01 > CAZZCF01. The sequence continues at coordinate 9,359 of CAZZCF010000008.1, read as the reverse complement.
GATATCTTATTCTTCCCATCCGAGAGCCATATCTCCACCATTCCATCGAGAATGATATACATCCGCTGTTCAACCTTTCCCATTTCAATTATCCGCTCACCATTGGAGTACTTCAGAACTCGTGACGCCATTACCCTCTCTCCCAGTATTAATCATAGTCTCCGCAATTACAATTGTAATAGTATCTCGGAGGCATTAAAATGCAATAAAAATTTATCGGCGATTTCTGCGGTTTCCGTACTAACCATTTGACTTCAGCATTCCAGGGTATAAATCGAAATGCATGCATCACCTGCGGACAGTGAAGCACGTTTTTACCGACCGTGATAAATTTAATTTGACGGCACATATAAAACGTATACCCTCTGGTATATTCCCGCGGCGAGAGAGCACCCAGCGGCACAAAATCTCATGCCAGGTGTAAGGCATGGAACCGTTTATGATGCCTTTTCACCGAACCTCGGGGCGTGAAGATTTCGCAGGAGCGAATGGAGAGAGTCATGAACGACGTACCCATCCAGAAAAGCTACGATGAGATAAACAAGAAAATTAAAGCAGGAAAGGCCGTGGTGGTTACCGCGGAGGAGATGGTGCAGGTTGTTCAGGAGAAAGGGGTAAAGAAGGCGTTTCAGGATGTTGATGTTGTCACCACCGGCACCTTCGGCGCCATGTGCTCATCAGGGGCTTTTATAAACTTCGGACACACCAAACCGAAGATCAAAGCATCGAAGGTATGGCTGAACGATGTCGAGGCCTATGCCGGCATCGCGGCGGTCGACATATACATCGGTGCAACACAGGTACAGGAGGAGGATCCCCTCAACCGGGTATATCCCGGAAATTTCAGCTACGGCGGCGGCCACGTCATTGAGGATCTCATTGCGGGCAAGCGGGTTACCTTAAAGGCGAAATCATATGGCACCGACTGTTATCCCCTCAGGCAGTATGAAACATCCATTTGCCTCGATGATTTGAGAGATGCCTTTCTCTATAATCCAAGAAACGCATATCAGAATTACAACTGCGGTATCAACCTGTCGAAGAGAACTATCTACACCTATATGGGCATACTCAAGCCAGACATGGGCAATGCCAATTACTCCAGTGCCGGACAGCTCAGCCCCCTTCTGAACGATCCCTACTATTGGACCATCGGTGTGGGAACGAAAATATTCCTGTGCGGAGCGGTTGGCGTGGTAAGCTGGAGAGGAACCCAGCACAATCCCGATGTCCCGCGGGGAAATACCGGCATGGTGAGGGAGGGCGCCGGAACCATAGCCGTTACCGGTGATATGAAACAGATGTCACGGGAATTCATCCGCGGTGCATCAATTACCGGCTACGGATGCTCGCTCATGGTGGGGCTCGGTATACCGATTCCCATCATCAATGAGGATCTCGCCTATTTCACCGGCCTCTCGGACAAGGATATATTCTGTCCGGTTGTGGATTACGGTGATGATTATCCCAATGCCATAAACCGAACAATCGGTGAGGTAAGCTATGCGGAACTGAAATCGGGGTGGATACAGATCAAGGGTAAGACGATCCCAACAGCCCCCCTCTCGAGCTATCCCATGGCGAGGAGGATCGCCGGCACTCTCAAGGAGTGGATACAGAAGGGCGATTTTGTTCTCGGCATCCCACAGGTTCTCCTTCCCGGCATCAGGTATACGGGAAATGGTGATGAGTAACACTGCGCGATTCTACAGAGATTTTACGAATACACAGCGGTGGACCAGCTTCAGGGTTTGTGTTGCAACCACCGATCTCTATATACGTGCCCGCAGCGATTTTTCGGAGAGCGTTCGAAAAACCGTAATACAATTACGAAGAGAGATAGAATATCACATCGAACTGTACCCTGACTTTTTCTCATCATACACACCGCTCGAGCAGCAGAAAACCGATTCTCTTGTGGTGCAGCGGATGTACCGGGCATCAGCAGCAACAGGAGTCGGCCCCATGGCCGCAGTGGCGGGAGCCCTCTCCGAATATGTCGGGAGGGAGATTGCGCCACTATCCGATGAGATCATTGTCGAAAATGGCGGCGATATCTGGTTGAGCCTACAGGAACCTGTTTCCGTAAGTGTCTATGCGGGAAATTCTCCTTTTACCGATTCACTCGCCATGCGGATCACGTCATCGCAAACCCCGCTGAGCATCTGTACCTCTTCCGGGAGGATCGGTCATTCGCTCAGCTTCGGGGAAGCGGATGCGGCAACGGTCCTCTCACCTGACGCTGCACTCGCTGACGCCGCCGCAACAGCAACAGGGAACCTCGTGCACAGTGCAGAAGATCTCACGAGGGCCGTTGAATTCGCCATGAGTATTGATGGTGTCACCGGCGCAATTGTTCTGTACGGTGATAAACTGGCGGCCATGGGAGCGGTGGAACTGATCCCGCGACTCGAAGGCTGCGAAGGGCATGAGAGCCCTGAGGAAAACCCAGCAGCCGATGCGGCAGTTTCAGAGCATTCAGAAATACCGTAATAAGGAAAGGTATTCCCAATGGAATCAAAAAATGTCCTGCTCATATTCAACAAGGATATAATGTATAAACCGCTCATTTACCGGCTTGCGACCGATTACAGGATAATCTTCAACGTCCTGGAAGCAAAGATCCTCCCCAAGCAGGAGGGGAGGCTCATTCTCGAGCTGAGAGGCACCGGAGATCAGATAGAGAAAAGCATTCAATACCTGAAAGATGAACTGGTGATTGTCGAGATTCTTGCCGACCGCATTAAGCGGGATGATGAACGATGTGTTCACTGCGGCGCCTGTACCTCCGTCTGCAGGGTTGATGCGCTCACCATCGACCGTGAAACGATGGAGGTGCTCTTCTTCCCGGAGAAATGCGTCGCCTGCGGGCTCTGCAAAATTGCCTGCCCCGTCAAGGCGATGTCCGGAGTCTCAATAGATGTTGATTTCGAGATTGGGAATATGCTTGAATAAATCTGATATGGTTTTCAGAGAATCGAAACATTCAGTGGAGCATTAATTCATTCTTCCTCCTGATTTATCAGAAGGAGAGACACCGTTTCGAACCACAAAGGCGGTGTCCATCAATACTCGAGCACCCCCTTGTGCATGGTCATCTTCCATTCCTCGTCCACTTTCGAATACACCTTGCAGACTCTCCCCTTTCAGTGTCAACAATTCCGCTCGATTGAGACTAGCCAAATGTAATTTCATGGAACGAATACCGACGAATTTAATAGTATCCGAATTAATCGAAGAGGCTTATGCAACCATAATCTTTTTCTCTCAGCATTTCATTGATTTCATCAATGTAAAACTCTTCAGGATCGAACGCTCCGCCAAGCCAGTCCATCATGTAACTGTATTCCTCATGCTCGGGATTTTTAATGATTTCGAGCAGATCCTCATATCCCCCCCAGCCTCCACAGTCCTCAGGAGGACAATTGCGCTTCCCATCCAAACAGCGGGGATAGTCTGTTTTTTTATCCTCGGTTGTTATCTTTTCAAGAATGAGGGTATGTTCCCAGCCATCGCCAAAATCATAATCATAATAGAATTCTTGATTCTCTCCATCAATAACTTGATTAAGCCTTATCTTCCGATAATCGACATATTCCGTATACGCTTCTTCGTCCGGCATTGAGTATATTGTATTATCGATTCTGAACTGATGTAAATGCGAATTATACCAGCCCATTACCGTCTGTATAACTTTATGCAAATCGGGCAATTTGATGTTTGAATTCACCATAAATCTTCGCCATATTTCCGGCTTGATATGATCAAGCGATATCTTCAATTGATAGATCTGATTTGGTTTTAACTGTTTAATCTCAGCCACAAGATTCTCCTTCCCAATCCGTTCATTGAGTCGATTATATCACACAGCCACATATAACTGTTTTATGACGATTGCCACAGAACAACGCCCGGCTGCTTACACAGCATTGATGCCATGCTCCCAGCCCGCCTTCGGCGGCCGGTGTGCATGGTTAACTACTTTCAGCATGTCGAACCCCGGCATATCAGATCAATCCCTCAGCATCCTCCAGAGGGTCAATGCGCTGTCTGCGGCCATTTCGGTTCCGACCCCCCTTCCGCCGCTGTCGGCGCCCACCAGAAAAAGCCCCTCTACCGGCATCCTGTTTTCCGGCTTCTTTTTGCCCGTCTGATAGCGATTCTGGGCGAGACCGACAACCTCACCTGTTTTCCGTCCTGAGATCTCTGCGATATACCGCGTACCGGTTCGCATCTTCCATATCACATGGCGCTCGATATCGGGGAAGAGATCCCGCATTGTATTCTCGACGCGGTCCATTACCACTTCACAGATACTGGCTGCCGCCTGTTCATCTTCGAGTTCCGGCGGGACCAGTGAAGCGACGAGCACAATCTGGCAGCCGGGCGGCGCCAGCGAGGGATCGGCCGCCGACGGTACCGGTATAAAGATAGCAGCCTGCCGCCCCGCCATTTTTTGATCGGTTATATCCGGGTAGTGGAATATTATGTGCGGTTTAACAATCTCGGCATCGAGAGCGTACTTGACGCTCACCGCCCCGTAGGAGAGCCGAAGGTTATCGACCATCTCCAGATATTCATCCGGAAAATTACGGCGCCCGGCAAGCTCCACCGTCTCCTTGATGCCGGTATTGCTGATCACGATATCTGACGCTATAAAATCGCCGGCTTCGACTCCCCTGATTTTCCCCTTCTCGACGACAATGCGCGTAACCGGAGCCGAATAGCGGACTTCTCCTCCCCACTCCGCAGCCTTCAGATAGGCCAGGGGTATGGCCCGCATCCCCCCGAGAGGATAGGAGAGGCTCTTCTCGCGTATATGCGTAGAGAGACAGAGGATGAATTCTCCGGCGGAGGATTGCCGCGGGCCGATTACCATATAAATTCCCGTGAAAGCTTCGATAAGTCTCGAAAACTGCTCATCCGTGACAAATCGCGAAACATAGTCAGTCAGGGAGATGCCGTCAAGCTTTTCGAGCTCGACAGGGGATTTCTCGCGCATGACATCTTCGAAGAAAGCCCATGCACCCGACATATTTTCAGCGCGCACTCCCAGCTCCGAAAAGAACTTTTTCATGGAACCTTCATCATCCATATCCGCGGGGAGCGTTCCTCGCCGGCCTCCCATGCTGAATCGAACACCCTCATCCATAGAGCGGAAAACGAGCTCGGCACCTACCTCTTTCGCTATCTCTCCCAGCGGACCTCGCTCTCCCCTGGCAAGCCAGTGCACTCCCGAATCATAAATGAATCCTTCTCGATCGAAGCTTGCCGCCTTCCCGCCGGGAAAGGCGTTTCGCTCGAGAACCAGAACATCCGCGCCCTCTTTTACCAGGAGCGCTGAAACGCCGGAGCCGCCGATTCCCGTACCCACTACAATTACCTTCTTGCCTTTGAGAAATCCAGCCATGGAACACCTCTCCTTTTTATCCGGCACCACTTCCAGAAATAAGCGGTATCACCAATGCGATAAAGAACATTACTTCCCCATCTTCTTCAGCTCCCTGTCTCTCAGCTCGCGTCTCAATATCTTACCGACCGGCGATTTGGGGAGGGATTCAATGAACTCGTATATCTTCGGCACCTTGTAGGCGGCAAGATTCTCCCTGCAGTATCTGTCGAGCTCCTCTTCGGTGAGCGTCTCTCCCGGCTTCACGACGACAAAAGCCTTTACGGTCTCCCCCCGGTATTTATCCGGCACGCCCACGGCGCATGCCTCCACGATCTTCGGGTGCTCGAAGAGGACCTCGTCTATATCCCTGGGATAGATGTTATAGCCTCCGGCGATGATCATATCCTTCTTCCGGTCGACGATATAGATATATCCCTCCTCATCCACCTTTCCGATGTCGCCAGTGTGAAACCAGCCGTCCCGTATGGCCTGTTTGGTCTCTTTGGGCATGTTGTAGTAACCCTGGCACCGCTGCGGACCGCGGAACACGATTTCCCCCTCTTCACCCACGAGCATCTCTTTCTTTCCCGTTTTTAGATCCACAATCTTCATGTCGGTATTGGGGAGCGGGACACCCGCGCTTCCTACCTTCTGCTTCCCCCTCCACGGTGTCAGGGTGACAAGACCGGTAGATTCGGTAAGGCCGTAGGCTTCCACAATAGTGGCGCCCGTGGCCTCCTTCAGGTCGTGTATGGTCTCGACGGCAAGGGGGGCGGCCGCCGAAAAGAAGCCCCTGACGAAGGAGAGATCGGCCTTTTTGAATTCGGGAAGCTCCAGAATCCCCACATAGATGGTGGGGACCGCCGGAATAACCGTGGGCTTATACTTGATCATCATATCCATTACCGCCCGGGGCTCGGGCCGGGGAACCAGAATATCCGTCCATCCCATCTTTATGGCAATTATCATCACAGCAACGATGCCCGCCAGGTGGAAGAAGGGGAATATCGCGAGCTCACGCTCGGGCAGACCCTTCAAATCCGCAAACCAGGCCTCCATCATCTGATTTTTACAGGTGACGTTCCGGTGAGTGAGCACGACACCCTTTGAGACACCGGTCGTCCCTCCGGTGTAGGGGATGAAGGCGATATCGTCGAGTGAGGGGGGAGCACCGCTGAATTCGGGAGACGCATTCTTCATCACATCGAGAAACTGACGGTATCCCGGGCTCTTTTCGTATTTCACATACATTTCCCTCTTCACCAGCGGAAAGAGCTGTTTTGCCGGAAAGGGGAGATAGTCGTTTATGTGACAGGTGATAATCTCTTTGAGCTTCGTCTTCGGCCTGAGGGCCAGCATCCGCGGCGCGAGGAGGTCAAGGGTCACCAGGACGGTTGAGCCGGAATCGTTGAGCTGATATTCGAGCTCACGGTCGGTATAGAGGGGATTATTGGGAACCGCAATGGCCCCCATTCTCCAGATGCCGTAAAAGGCGATAACAATCTGGGGGATATTGGGGAGGAGGAGTGCCACCCGATCGCCCGGCTTGACACCGAGGTCGATGAGGACGTTGGCGAAGCGGTTGACCAATTGCTCCAGCTCGGCATAGGATATCTCCTTTCCCAGGAAGAGGAGCGCCGTCCGCTCCGGGTACTTCCCGGCAGTCCTGCTGAGGACCTCCGGCATGGTTATGTCCTCGAAGTCGACATTTTTCGGCACGCCGGCCACATAGGACTTATGCCATATGCGATCCCCGACTGTTTTCAAGTCATCCCACTTCGCATTTTTCTTCATATTCCAATCCTCCTGTTGGGCATCATAAAACCATATATTGAGTGAACATTGAGCTTTTCATTACACACTCGAGTCTTTATGTCAAGAAGGTAACCGTTCTTACAGCAGCGGATTATTCCTGTGCGTTACCTTGAAACGGAAGAACTGATTTTTTATCTTTATCGGATTTCCTATTGTATCACTCAAACTTTAAATATCACGTTTCTGTTATCGGGTTAAGCCGTATTAGTCATGAATAAGAATCTTACTCGAAATCGAAGCGAGCGCCGGAAAGCAGGCGTCGGGGACCCCTGTTCCACGCTTCAGCAACTCCTCAACGAGATGCCGCTCAGTAGGAACAACAATGCAACCGCAAACTGCCTGATAGAATTCCGCGAGCACCCGCCTGTCACGTGCGATGATGTTCGTATGCTTGTACTTCGCTTTCATTTTCATTGACGGTGTGAATTTTACGTTGCCTCCTTCACATTTACTACAGTAGCATGGGTGAATATCAACTGTTATATCTGAATGCAGTCAGGACCGGCATCATAGCGAAACCCGGAATTCACGCTCCGCAGTACGAGAAGCGGCATAATGGCAAAAATCAAAAGCATCACGAGGTAAACGATGCCGGAAACCGGTTCCCGGTCTTCAATGTATTCCTGAATCGAAAAGCCCTGGAGCGAGAAAACGATAGTACCCTCCGACATGAGCAGAAGACCGAGCGCGATAAAGCCGACGCCAAGCCGTTTCAACGGTGCGGATGGCATGCCGAGACGCCGAATCGTAAAGCGTGCTGCGAAAATAATTGCCACGAGCATGAGGGGCATCTTCATCAGCTCTGCCACCATGGTGCCGAAACGCGGGACAGTCCGCAACACTCGAATGAACCTGAGCACAAATCCCACTCCGAACACAATCACACAGTAGAGCACTCCTGCTTTTAAGATTAGGATCATTGTATATTCCCTCTATAAAGACATATCATATATCTACGGAATAACCTTCGACTTTATTGCCAGAATTACCTCCTCGACGAATTCGAGCGAGTCAGTCCCATTTCTGAGGGCATTTGATGCTCTCCCAATGAGTTCTTCAAGCTGTTCATCATACCTGCCACATCGCTTCACAAAATCGAGATATCCACCGGAGATGTATCGCTTAAGCCGGTACTCAGCACGCTCACGCGGTGCAAGAGATTTATTTCGGGAAATAGTTCCCAAAAGCTCTTCTCACAACTCCGGTTTGCCCTGAGAATGAGCGCTTTGGACTCACCGACAGGGCCTATATGACCGAATTCAATAGTGTAGTCTTCCCGCCTCTTCTGTTTCATCAATAGTGCACATTGGGAATCATTCTGGAATAACCGGATAAGGCACTATCCGATAGAAGGAGATATGTCAAATAAAATGAGAGCGACTCATTACAAATTCAAGAATTGTCACGGCGTGAATGTCGCAAAAAAGTTATTGATCAATTATACACCTGCATATACATTTCGCAAAAAAATTTGCACGGCATACCGGGTGTTGATGCTGTGAGAGACATATCACAACGATGAGATTCAGTATTTCTCTCATGCTAGGAGATCAAGGCGATTTGTATGAACAGCGAATCACATCATAATTTACATAAGGCATGCAAAGTGATTATTTCTCCTTTATATGTCATTCACTATACACCCGTGTTCGATAGAGAAATTCAAGATACCATACTATCATTTCAAAGGAGGTTTTCATGAAGCGAGTCGGATTTTATTGTGCAGTTTTCATAACTATCTGCAGTGTCCTCGCAATCATCATCGGCGGGTGTAAAAAAGACGAGGCAACCTGCTATATGATGAGCCTTCACGCCACAGGCGCCGGCATGAAACACTGGTATGAGAAGGATGATGGCTTCATGCAGATTACCGGCATACCCTATGAGAAGCTTGATTGCAAGAGCTGCCACGCCACGAAATGCGAACGCTGCCACAACGAGAAAACGGCGGAAGGAAAATTTACCGGCACTGATGTAAAGAACAAGGAGTTGTGCCTCCAGTGCCACAGCCGGGCAAAGTTGTGCTTCAAGATGGATACGAAGGCAAAAACCCTCGATCTCCATGTCGCACAGGGGATGATATGCTCCGACTGTCACGGCAAGGAGGATGTTCACGGCGACTGTAAGGAATACCAATGCATGCGGGAGCCGG